>NZ_JOMN01000042.1:0-25585 GCF_002153485.1 Acetobacter sp. DmW_043
AACCTCCGGAGCAATAAACGCGTCCAGCGCAATCCCCTCAGCCTATTTGCCCGATGGGGCAGAAACATCATTCTCAGGGAAAATCCAGGCTCGTCCTTCTCTGGAAGAGCTTAATGCACGTGATCAGAGAAAGGATTATTTCACTTTTTCTGCATTATTTTTATAGATGTATCAGTATCGAGTAATGCATTGCGTACTATGAAAGAAGCGTTTGTTGCCAGGTTCATGTAACTTAGGTCAATATTCTGCAGGGGCATTTCAGGTAAACCAATAAAAATACCGGCTTTCTGAACATTTTTTTGAGTCAGATGAGAAATCCTGATATCTGAAATACGAGGCGTGGTTACTGTAACTGGTGCCGAACTATCATTATTTTTGGGAAAATGCGGGTAATAGGTACTGATCGAAAGTCCTGTGCGTACATTGTTCATGCGTATTTTATCAAAGACATAATGTTGCAGCACACTACCCCGATCACGACCTGATTTTATACGAATACCATTGCTTGTGCCGTTAAAATCGACGTTATAAACATAAACGTTTTCAATATTAAAAATAGTTTCACTACCGATTGAAAGGCCATGCCCGGCACCAATAGCTGTATCAGTTATATAAATGTTTTTTGTTGTTTCATTGGGTAGTGTTGTACCCGGTAACCCTGATTTAATGGCAATATCATCATCTCCGGTTGAAATAGTATTATCACTCAGAGTGACGTTTTGTGAGGTGATAACATCAATACCATCCGTATTGGGTGAGTCCGCCGGGTTGTTAATATCGATATGTTTTATAATAGCGTTATCTGTGTAACGCAGAACGATGTTCCACATAGGAGAGCGGGTAATATGTACATCTGAAATCAGAATATTGTGTGCATCATAGCTTTCAATCAACCATGGACGTGGCAGACCGTTACTCAATGGGATATTGTTAGCAAAGTTATTGCGTCTGTTCTTTTTCGCTTCCTGTGCCGCTTTCCACCAGCCTTCGCCATTACCATCAATAGTGCCTTCACCTGTTATGGCAACGTCCTCAACATGAGGAAGAGAGAGAAAAGCTTCAGCCGGTGACCAGGGCCAGTTAATATAAGCCGGGCGGTAGAGTGAGTTTTTGTCAATGGCCTGTAATACGCTGCCAGCATCAAGGTGCAGATTAATATGAGAGCGCAAAAGTAGCGGACCCGAGAGAAAATTACCTGAATTCAGGGTGACTATGCCACCACCATGGCTGGCACAGTGATCTATTAACGCCTGAAGTTTTTGAGTGATATCATGCCCGGTCTCGACAGATGGTATCTTTCCGCAAACTTTATCAGGAACAGCAAGAGCAGATGCGCTCATAGCGACAAAAAAAACTGATAATGCAAAAGCACCCGGTAAGAGAGATGGCAGATATTTCATGCGGCAAGTGTGAAATATTCCGTTTCATACCACAAGGGCAGAAGATATAATTTACGCATGCCGAGACTGTCGTTTTTTCCATGCGCGACCAAGATCCACGCAAATACGGTGCGGTGAACCATAAAGTATACGCTTTGTGTCGATAAGCGTGAAATCCCCTGCTGCAGACAGAGTATGTAATCCATCGCTGAATGGTGCATCTTTATGAGATGCCTGCAAATATGCACCCGGAGTAAATTCAGGCTGGTGCAGTGTGTCGGGAGAGAGAGACAGCAGGCGTATGGCGCCGCCGTACGTCTTGCTGCAGTCCTGCACTGGAATAATCAGCTTGCCATCCTGATAGAAAGGTGTGCCACCCATGCGGGCGCTACTGATGTCCTCCCTGATAGGGTGAGAAGAAATATTTTTCCACTGTCCGGTCAGACGCTTAGCTTGTGCCAGCATAAGAGTATTGGTTCGCGCACGAGGCGGGGTATAAAACATCCACCAGCTGCCCTGAGCGAAAACAGGAGTGGCATCAATCGCGGCGCAGGGAAAAGAGAACTCTGGTACTTTTTCCCATTGCCAGGGGAAATTAACGGCCCGGTAGAGAGATAATGTCCCGGATTTATACCCTTCCGGCAGCATCCATATTTCACCATCCGCTTCAAAAACATAGGGGTAAGATAAATGCCAGGGCTCGCTCAGCACAGTTCTGTATTCAATGATATTCAGGCTGGCATCGAGCACGTAGGCTACAATTGCGCCACGGCGCGAGCGGTAATCATAGGCTTCGGCAAAGAGGTAAAGTTTATTATCACGCCATATTCCAAAAGGATCGGCCAGAAAACAGAGTGAGCGGTCAGCTTCAATCCACCTGACTGAGAAAGGAGCTAAGCTTCCGGCTGCAGCTATAGTCTGAACAGGAGCCTGGACAATGCCTAAGCGCCATAGTTCTGTCACAAGCATTTTCATCAGACAGGTAATTTGCTGAGAGGAGAGGCGCCTGTATTCAGCATGGAGTATAATTTCCCAATAATTTTTGTCGCAGCGAGCTGATACTGCTCATGACTGAATTTTTGTAAAACATAACTATGGGCCTGCTGGCCATAAAGGGAGAGTTCATCCGGGTGCACAAAAATATGTTCCATGATGCGGTTAAACGCCTGCGTCATATCGCCATCTAGTACATAACCTGTTCTGCCTTCCTGCACGGCATCACGTATCTCTCCAACCGGAGTGGAAATGACCGGCAGGCCGGCATTCATGGCTTCATGAACAGCAAGGCACATCCCCTCATAGCGGGATGTCTGAATATACGCATGTAAACCTGAGAGAAACTGCCCGACATTTGCTGAAAAGCCAGGAAGAGTGACCACATTCTCAAGGTTAAGCTGTCTGACTTTTTTCTCCAGGGCCGCGCGTTCAGGACCATCCCCCAGGATTGTCAGGTGGATGCGTGACTTCATCTCAGGGTGAGACAGCAGGAAAAAGGATACAGCATCGAGCATGCCGGCATAATTTTTAACTTCATGCAAACGGCCAACGCTCCCCAGCTGTAAAACGGCCCTGCCATCCCATTTCTGTGCCTGCAGGGCCGCCGGGTCGCTCTGAAAAAGTGGCCATGCCATAACCTGATCAGCAGGAATATGCATTTTTTCACGTAAAAACTGCACGACAGTCTGAGAGTCACCAACCCAGAGCTTTGACAGATTTCTCATGCGGTATGTGTAACGGCGGACGCTGGCGCTGTGTTTGAAGCTGATAACCGGAATACCGGTCAGGCGACCTGCCCATTGGCCAACCTTGTTACCCCAGCTGAGTGAGGTCCAGATGACATCCGGACGGTTTTTGCTGACTTGTTTGAGATAAGAGGCAAGAATAACAGGTAACAATCTGCGACGGCGTGAAAGCAGCGTATAAGATAACCCTGCTTCTGACAGGCGTATTGCTGCCCCCATATCACGCGGCTCGCAGGCGATAACTGATACCTCATGGCCAAGGCTTTGCAGAGTTTTTACAATGTTTGGTATGGCAAATTCAGCTCCGCCGGTTTCCAGACTGGTTACCAGATAGTGGATCTTCATCGTTAATACTCCTCCTGGCCGGAGAGAGACTGTCCTGTGTCAGACAGATATTCCCTGAAAAGCCCGTTACATCTTTTGTTAAGAAAACTTCATATGAATTTTGTCAATTATTCTGATGGGTAAAGATGTTTTTTATTTTTAAATATTGTATTTTTGCCATATTAAATAATAATTTCTTTCTTCATTACTGATTTTTCCCTCAGGATTTTGCAGAGCTCTATATTTACCATCCGTGAGTATTTTTCTGTAGTTAAATAATCAGCGTCTGCTGCCTGAAAAACTGAGAAGAAATATTTTATATCGACAGGAAAAATGGCCCTTCATTTAATAATGACAGGTTCGGAAAATTGTAAGTTGTCGTTATTGTGAGCGCTATTTATGTGCGTCATGCAGTAAAGTCCCGCCAGCGTTTTCTCAAACTAAGAACTAAACACATAAAGAAAATGCAATGTGGCACAGTCGTGCCACGTAAAGCAGACTAGCAGGATGAGACATAATGCCAGGGATTAAGAGTGTTCTGGTTGCGAATCGTAGTGAAATTGCAATTCGCATCATGCGTGCAGCCGTTGAGCTTGGTTTGCGTACTGTAGCGATCTACGCAAATGAGGATCGCTTTGCACTGCATCGTTTCAAGGCCGATGAAAGTTATATGGTGGGCGAGGGCAAAAAGCCAATCGCTGCCTATCTTGATGTTGATGATATTATTCGCATTGCAAAACAGGCGAATGTCGATGCGATCCATCCCGGTTATGGCTTTTTGTCAGAAAATCCTGACTTTGCCAGAGCCTGTGAAGCCGCAGGCATAGCTTTTATTGGTCCTAAGCCAGAAATTATGGAGCAGCTGGGTAATAAAGTGGCAGCCCGCGCTCTTGCCCAGCGGGTTGGTGTGCCTGTTGTGCCGGCAACAGGAGCTTTACCTGATGACCCGGACGAATGCCGCAGGCTTGCTGCCGGAGTTGGCTACCCCATTATGCTTAAAGCCAGCTGGGGCGGGGGTGGTCGCGGTATGCGCGCCATTCAGAATGAGAGTGAGCTTTTGCCTGCAATTGCTGTTGCAAGGCGCGAAGCCGCGGCTGCATTTGGTAATGATGAAGTTTATCTCGAAAAAATGGTTGTGCGGGCACACCATGTTGAAGTTCAGATTCTGGGAGATCTGCACGGTAATCGTGTACATTTGTTTGAGCGTGACTGCTCCGTTCAGCGGCGCAATCAGAAGGTCGTAGAGCGTGCTCCGGCCCCTCACATGTCACAGGAGCAGCGTGAGGCACTCTGTGCTAACGCCCTGAAAATAGCCGATGGCGTTAATTATACGCATGCCGGAACGGTTGAGTTTCTGGTCGATGCAGATACGGGGCATTTTTACTTTATCGAAGTAAACCCGCGTATTCAGGTTGAACACACGGTGACGGAAGAAGCCACAGGGGTTGACCTTGTTAAAGCTCAGATTGTTGTCAGCCAGGGCGGGTGCATTGGCCAGAGTGACTTTCTGCCGGCACAATCTGACATTCGTCTGATCGCTCATGCCTTACAGTGCCGTGTTACGACAGAAGACCCGGCTAATGAGTTCCGCCCTGATTATGGTAAGCTGTCAGTTTATCGTAGCGGGAACGGTGCGGGCATCCGCCTTGACGCCGGCACAGCCTATACCGGAGCGGTGATTACACCATATTATGACTCGCTGCTGGTAAAAGTTACCGCTCGTGGCCATGATGATGATGAAGCTATCCGTCGTATGGACCGCGCCCTTCGTGAATTTCGTATGCGTGGTGTGGCAACGAACCTTGGTTTTCTGCTCAGGGTTATCAACCATCCCTCGTTTAAAACGGGTGCATGTACCACGCGGTTTATTGATACAACGCCTGAGCTTTTTCATTTTGAACCGCGTAAAGATCGCGCCACGCGCCTGCTGCGTTTTATTGGTGACGTGACAGTAAACGGTAATACAGAAATGAAAGGGCGTTCAAAGCCTGCTGCTCCGTTGTTTGCACCGCAGTTACCTGCCGCAGCTATGAGCGCGTCGCCTCAGCCAGGAACGCGCGATTTGCTGCGTGACCTTGGTCCAGAAGGGTTCTCGCAGTGGGTGCTTGAACAAAAGCGCCTGCTGCTGACAGATACGACCATGCGCGATGCACATCAGTCCCTGTTCGCAACACGTATGCGCACAGCTGATATGAGCCGTATCGCACCGCGCTATGCACGTTTATTGCCAGATCTGTTTTCTCTTGAGTGCTGGGGTGGAGCAACGTTTGACGTTGCCATGCGCTTTTTAAAAGAGGACCCCTGGGATCGTCTCGATAAGCTTCGCACTGCAGTGCCAAATATACTGCTGCAAATGCTGATACGAGGTTCTAACGCAGTTGGGTATACAAATTATGCCGATAACGTTGTGCAGTATTTTATTAAACAGGCCGCTGCACGTGGTGTGGATGTGTTTCGTATTTTTGACTCACTGAACTGGGTTGAAAATATTCGTGTTGCGATGGATGCAGTGCTCGAAACAGATGCCCTGTGTGAAGGGACGATCTGTTATACCGGTGATCTGCATGATCCGGCCCGGCCAAAATACAATCTGAAATATTATGTCGATATGGCAAAGCAGATTGAAAAGGCAGGCGCCCATATTCTTGGCATTAAAGATATGGCTGGTGTGTGCCGTCCGGCGGCCATTAAAACACTGGTAAAGGCATTAAAGGAAGAAGTCGGTCTGCCGATTCATTTTCATACGCATGATACGAGCGGAGGGTCGGTGGCCAGTGTACTGGCCGCAGCTGAAGCCGGCGTTGACATTGTCGACGGTGCGATGGATGCCATGAGTGGCCTGACATCTCAGCCAAGTCTTGGTGCTGTTATTGCATCGTTGCAGCATACTGAGCGTGACACTGGCCTGACACCAGAGCGTATCGCGCCGTTCTCCCGTTACTGGGAGGGGGTTCGTCAGTCATACGCACCATTTGAGGCTGATATCCGCTCAGGTACCTCTGACGTGTATCGTCATGAAATGCCAGGAGGGCAGTATACTAACCTGCGTGAACAGGCCCGCTCTATGGGGCTTGATCATCTGTGGGATTCTGTGGCGCAGGCATATGCTGATGTAAATAAATTATTTGGCGATATTGTTAAGGTTACACCATCTTCTAAAGTGGTGGGTGACCTTGCGCTGTTCATGGTTGCTAATGACCTGACACCGCAGGATATTATGGATCCGGAAAGGGATATTGCTTTTCCTGACTCTGTTATCTCCATGATGCGCGGTGACATTGGCTATCCGGCTGATGGTTTCCCGGAAGCGTTACAGGCGCGTATTCTTAAAGGGCAGAAGCCGGTTGAGGGGCGTGCCGCGGCACATATTCCGCCGGTCGATCTTGAGCAGGCCCGTCAGAGTGCAAAAGAGGCGACTGGTCAGGATATTGATGATGCAGCTCTCGCAAGCTGGCTGATGTATCCTAAAGTCTATACAGACTATATTACGCACAGGCGTAAATATGGTGACGTTTCTGTGCTTTCTACGCCTGTATTTTTCTATGGTCTGAATGACAAAGACGAAGTTGCCGCTGAAATTGAGCCTGGTAAAACGCTGATTATTCGTCTGCTGGGTCAAACTGATGAGCCTGATACCGGTGAGACCAGATTGTTCTTCGAGCTTAATGGTCAGGCAAGAACGATGGGGTTTGTCAAAGCTGGTGCTCAGGCCAAAAAACAGACCCGGCTTAAGGCAGACCCGGCAGATGCATCACAAATTGCCGCTCCTATGCCCGGCATGGTGTCTGTTGTCGGGGTTAAAGCGGGCCAGAAGGTGAAGAAGGGTGATCTGCTGGTGTCAGTTGAAGCCATGAAAATGGAGACAGCAATCACTGCCGATCGTGACGCGACAGTGACGCGTGTTCATGTTGTTTCAGGTGATATCATTGATGCTAAAGATCTGCTGCTTGAGCTGTCATAAAGAGTGACTGTAGTAAAATGAAGAAGGCCCGGAGGGATGATATTTCTCCGGGCCTTTTTTGTAAAATGCAGCTGATGCAACAGGTGGTTTTTTAAAAGCTGCTACGGTGCATTATAGCGTGCCATTGCGGCGGCCCTTGCACCCAGTGTCCAGTGTATTGTGACGTATGTCCGTAAAATATGTTGTGCGGCATCTCTGTCATCAGATCCTCTGACTGAAGGAAGTGTTTCCAGCAAATCAAGTGCCTGTGCGAGCAGGGGGCGAAAGGCTGCTTCCAGAGCATGTCCTCTGGCATTATGAGCTGAAGGCGAGGTGCCAAAAGTGGCTGAAAAAATAGTGTAGCCACTTTTAAAAATAACATCCTCCTGGTTGGGGGGAGGTTGCTGAGCAGTGTGTGCTGCCCTCAGAGCTTCGGCACGGGAGGGGCAGTCTCTGATTAAAGTGAGAACAAGAGGGTGAAGGTCTGACTGAGCTGAACAGGTATGTGATTGTGGTGTGATACGAGGTGTCATGATACGATCTTAGCCTCCGGTACATCCCGCCCGGCGACACGGTAAGGCGACGGCAGCAGGTCTCCTGGCTTGAGGATCATCAGTTCTGATCTGGCCTTCCCGGTGGTGTGCACCAGTGGCTCGTCTTTACGACGTGAAAATCAGACCCATACCACATACAGTTGCGGGAGCAGCTGCCGACTTACCTTGCATGTAAAGGCTTACGGCATTCCCTGTTAGCCCGCTTGCGCGGGACTGCCGACAAGAGGGTCCAGTAATGCACATAACGGGTGTTAAGAGCAATATTACAGTGTGATTACGGCGGGAATAGATATCCCGGGCCTCTTGTCTCATGCAGGGGGAGACCTCACATAACATACACATCCTTCTGACCAGGAAAGTGGATATTATGCTGAATTTTGAGCTCTATAACCCTACACGCATTGTTTTTGGGCGTGAGAGTACGGCAAAACTTGATACACTGATTGCACAGGATGCGCGGGTTCTTGTTCTGCTGGGTGGGGAAAGTGCAAAAAAGAACGGCACTCTTGCTGAGGTACGCGCTGCTCTTGGTGCCCGTGAAGTGCATGAGTTTAGCGGTATTGAGCCAAACCCGACTTATGAAACACTGATGAAGGCTGTAGGCCTTATTCGCGAAAAGAAAATCGATTTTCTGCTTGCTGTCGGGGGAGGCTCAGTCATTGACGGCACAAAATTTGTTGCCGCTGCCGTAAACTATGAGGGAGATCCGTGGGAAATTCTTCAAACCTACGGTAAAAAAATCACCACTGCCCTGCCTTTTGGTACAGTGCTGACGCTGCCGGCCACCGGTTCAGAAATGAATGATGGTTCGGTTATTACGCGTAAAGAGACACATACGAAGCTTGCTTTTCAGAACCCTCTGGTTTTCCCGCAGTTTTCTGTCCTGGATCCGACAAAAACATTTACTTTACCTGCACGGCAGATTGCTAACGGTGTTGTTGATTCCTTTGTTCATATTATCGAGCAGTATCTGACATATCCTGCTGATGGCATGGTGCAGGATCGTTTTGCTGAAGGTCTGTTACAGACACTTATTGAAATCGGCCCGAAATTACAGACTGCGGGTAACGACTATGATCTGCGGGCAAATTTCATGTGGGTTGCAACGCTTGCACTTAATGGCCTGATTGGTGCCGGTGTACCTCAGGACTGGTCAACCCATATGATCGGCCATGAGCTGACCGCGCGTTACGATATCGACCATGCAAGAACACTTGCCGTCGTGCTGCCTGCCAGCCTGAATGTGCGCCGTGAGTCCAAACGGGCTAAGCTGCTCCAGTATGCAGATCGTGTATGGCACATCACCTCGGGTTCTGAAGATGAGCGTATTGATGCGGCTATTGAACGCACACGTAAGTTTTTTGAGGAGATGGGGATACAGACACACCTTCGTGACTATGATGTGCCTGCCAGCGATATTACTGTGATCGTTGAACAGCTGCGTAAAAATGGCATGGTAAAACTGGGCGAACAGCATGATGTTACCCCGGAAATCAGCCAGAAAATTCTTGAAGTCAGTTACTGAGGTATAATGCGGCTCTCTGAAAATATATCGGAGAGCAGCACTTAATAACAGCCCGGAGGAACGCATTCATATGAGTAACCCACTCGAGCAGTCTCCACAGCAGAATGCCCGCATTCTCGCAAAAGCACATGAAATGTGGGAGCGGGATGGCAAGCCCGCCTGCGGACCAGAAGCTTATAAAGAAAAGGCAGCAGATCTTATCGGGATGGAAAGTGCCCCTGATGCTGGTCAGATCCCTGTAAAGCCCTTTTCACCTGTCGGGCCGGAGGGAGAGCCTGTTGAGGAGGCCTGGCTGGAAGAGAACCTTGGTAATCCAGGCGGTAGTATGAATGAACTGGATGATAAGCGTGAAGTGCCGTTTGCAACACGCCGCCAGGAAAGCGAAGCCCTGAAAAAGGACTGAGCTATAAATACACTTCACGAATATGATGCGATTATTATGTTCGTGAAGTTATCTGCCGCTCTTTAGTGTTATATGATTAAAGAACAGATGCAGAATAATGGCTGATAATGCCCCCAGTGTGATACCACTCCCGAAAATAATATGTGCCCAGGCAGGCATTTTATCTGTGATATGCGGCTGAGCGGTTGCCAGCATGCCAAGACCAATGCTGGTGCCAACAATAATCATGTTGTTCTGATTATCAAAATCAACCTGGGCTAAGGTCTGAATACCAACTACGGCGACTGTTGCGAACATGGCCAGTGCAGCACCACCCAGAACGGGAAGGGGAACACAGGCCATAATGGCTGCAAGCCTGGGAATACACCCCATAATAATCATAAAAACTGCGGCCGATGCGACCACCCAGCGGCTTTTAATCCGGGTAAGGCGGACCAGGCCAATATTTTCTGCAAAGCAGGTGTAAGGGAAAGAATTGAACACACCGCCAATAAATGTGGCCAGTCCGTCAGCCCGGATGGCGCGAGCAATGTCCTGTGGTGTAATGTCTTTTTTGACGATCATGCCGGTTGCAAAAACGTCACCTGTTGTTTCCAGCATAGAAATAATCATCACAACGATGAGTGACGCGATGGGAAGAAGATGAAATTCTGGCATGCCAAAATAAAAAGGCTGCACCATCGTAAGTAAAGGTGCAGAGCTTACAGTGCTAAAATGAGCATCTCCCAGGGCCCAGGCAACCAGTGTGCCACAGATCAGGCCGAGTAAAACGGCAATTGTGGCGAGAAACCCGCGAAAAAATTTCTGAATAGCGAGAATACAAAATAAAGTGCCCAGGCCATAAGCTACATTGCGTAACTCAACCGGGTCCTGCATCGCACTGGTGCTATGCCCGGCAACGATATCATTCGCTGCAACGGGCAGCAGCCCCAGCCCGATAACCAGAATAATTGACCCTGTGACAACAGGTGGAAAAAAACGAATAAGACGTGAAAAATAAGGGGCCATAAAACAGGAGAATAAGCCTGCGACTATCACCGCTCCAAAAATCTGACGTAGTCCGGTTACTCCGCCGCCGGCAGAGGCCCCGATAGCAATCATCGGCATAACAGCGACAAAAGTCACACCCTGAAGCAGTGGCAGACGCACGCCGATTTTGCCGATGCCCACAGCCTGCATCAGAGAGGCTATACCACAGGTGAACAGGTCTGCCTCGATCAGGTGCTCCAGTTCATTACGGGATAGCCCAAGAGCGCCGGCCAGCAGGATAGGGACGATAACGGCCGCTGCGTAAAATGTTAAAACATGCTGAAAGCCATAGACGACGAGTTCCCACAACGGAAGAACCTGATCGACCGGATGAGTGTGCTTATCCGAAGGAGATATTTCAGAAGGCAAGCGAGCTAACTTTCCTGACAGGATGTATCAAAGGCCGCTCTTCATTTCGGCCTCAAGCGTTTTCATTAAAGTATGGACCGGTAAAAAGCGGCATAATGGCGCACCCTGACCCGCCCAGTGTGCCGCAAAACTATGATTATTTTGTTGTCTGGCCGCATGGTGCAGAGCTTTTCCGGCATCATAAGCAATCGGGTAAGGCGGTGGAGATGTGTCACAGTCCAGAGCGCTGAAGCTATTTGGAATAATGCGGGCAGGGCGTCCTGATACCAGGTGTGTGAGCTGTGTGTGCCAGGCTTCATCGCTTGTTAATGCCTGACGATAGGCCGCACTGATGCCAGTTTCAGGGCAACCTAAAAAAGCTGTGCCCAGCTGTGCTGCAATTGCCCCGCTGCGTAACGCTGAAATAACAGCTGAGCCATCCATTATTCCACCAGCGGCAATAACCGGCAAAGGACAGTTTTTTGTCAGGAGGCCTGTAAGCACTGCGGTTGAATAAGCATCATCACGTGAAGTGGTATCAAAAATTCCCCGGTGCCCGCCAGCCTCGATGCCCTGAGCAACAAGAATATCAATACCGTTTTCCTGTGCTTTTTTTGCTTCTGCCAGACAGGTGACGGTTGCCATTAAAATGATACCGGCTTGTTTTAAGGCTGTAATTTTTTCGTGTGAGGGCAGACCAAAGTGAAAACTGACCACTGATGGCTTCAAAGCTAAAAGAACTGAAACTATGTCCGGAGTATTATCAAAATTTTGGTAGGGGGCTGTGAGCGTATCAGGCGGAGATGATCCGAAAGCTTTAAATAAAGGAGCAAGGCAGGTTAGCCAGCGTTGTTCGCTTATCGGATCGCGCCGGGGCTCGTCATGGGCAAAAAAATTGACGTTAAATGGCTGAGCAGTTTTTTCCTGCATTTCTTTTATAAGTGTTGCGGCTGTTGCTGCATTTACGGCCCCCAGTCCGAGAGAGCCCATTCCGCCGGCATTGCTCACGGCAGCAGCCAGAGCGGGTGTTGTAACGCCAGCCATGGGGGCCTGAATAATCGGGAGCCTTAAGTGTAGCTTTGTCATATCAAACCCTGTCATTCATCACCTGAGTTAGCGCGTGGTGTGGGACAGCCTCAAAATCGTGCCGTTATGGTCTTCAGAGATAAGTAAAGTGCCATCTGGCATGGTAGCCAGTCCGGTGGGGGAACCAGATGGCATCCTGCCTGAGTGTGCACTGTCAGGCCAGCCCCATATGACGGGCTGGGGGGAGGTTTCAGGTTTTCCATCCGCCGCGAGTTTCAGGCTCATGACACGATGGCCTGTATCACGATAGCCATGATAGGTCATGATGATGTTGCCTGAGAGAGAAGGAATAGCCTGGCTGTTATACACCAGTACGCCCAGAGGAGCAGCATGGGCTGGCAGAAGCATGTCGGGCGAGGGGATGGCTGAACAGTCATGTTGCGGATATTCAGGAGCGGGGCGTTTATTATCAAAACAATAAGGCCACCCGTAATCTGTTCCTTTTTGAATTATATATAATGGTTCATGCGGCAGGGTTTTATCTGAGAGTTTTAAATCAACAACATTAATGCTGTCGCGCCCGTTACCAATGGCGAGGAGCTTCCCGTCAGGCAGGACAGTTAATGCCGCTGCATTGCGTATACCTGTAGCAACAATATGCTGTGCACTGACACCTTGAGGTATATTTCCAGGTTTGAACCAGAGAATCGAACCCCGTGGTACCGAACCGCGGGTTTCAGGGCAGGGCCTGGAGGTGTCTGGTAAGGCTCCCATCTCAGTTTCACAATTGTTAGAGGCCGAGCCTTCACTCACATAAAGCCCGCCATTACTGTCAGCGGCCAGTGCTTTGAGCGGGTGTCTCCCTTCTGAGGGAATATCAGTCAGAACATCCTGCGTGCTGGCTGTGTTATCGTTATGCAGGTTTACACGCATTACCTTGTCAGGCAGTCCTATATAAAGTTGCCCGTCAGAGGAGAAGGTCAGCCCGCTGGGGCGGTCCAGGCCACGCAGAAGAATTCTTCTGGCACCGTGACCATTATTTTCAAGAGCAATAAGCCGCCCGCGATTTTTCTGCCAGCCGCCCATTTCAGCGACATAAATTGTATTGTTTTTGATAGCGATACCACGAGGGAACTGAAGCCCTGATGTCAGCAGACCAACGCATGTGCCTGGTATCGTCTGCAGATTGACCCGCGGTAAGCCATCGCACTCCCCCTGAGTGATATAGGTCGTATGGGCCTGGGTTTTCTCAGTGATTATAAAGAATGAGGAAACACAAAGTGTTATCCGTAAAAACCATGTGACCTTTAACTTCAGGGGAGTCACTTTAATATTATCCTTTTTTCGGAAAAACAGAGAGGCTTTACAACCTGTAATATATGCATAATGAGATAATACTTACAGAGGAAATAAAATACTTTGAGAGATATTTTATAAGAAGAATAAGAATGCCGGAGGGGTAGCGTTGATTTTGATATTAAAGCCTCCGGTATTGTTATGTGTGCAGAAATGGTATGCTATCATACCGGAGGGGGCACCTCTGATGTTTCTGAGTTTTATATAGTAAGAGGATCATAGGTTAGATGAAAAACAGACACTCTGGTTTTCTGCCGGCTGTCAGTTTGCTGGCGGTGTCATTCTTTTTATCTGACTATGCTTTAGCTTCTCAGAAAGACACATCTTCTGAAGTGCAGTCTGGTCCGGCTCATCTGGATGTTATTGATCCTGCTGTATCATGCGATTCTCTCTCCTCAGTTGATCTGAGTTCAGTCGCCGGTGCTATGGTACATGACCTGAAAACCGGTCTTCTTGATACACCGGCAGGCTCCTTTTGTAAGGTCACCGGACAGATCGCTCCTGCTATTAATTTTGAAGTCGATCTGCCCGTTCAGCACTGGACACAGCGTTTTCTTATGGGGGGGTGTGTCGGTCTGTGTGGTATGACCCGGATAGGTATTTCGAATGCTGGTACATGTGCGCCGGCTCTGAACGGAGAGATGGTTGTTGCCAGTAATGATCTGGGTCACGCCAGTTCTACACTCAACGCACAGCAGGCCGATTTTGGCAGGGTTCCGCAAAAACGTATCGATTTTGCTTACAGAGCTAATCATGTCACCGCGTTAACAGCTAAGGCGCTGGTGAAGGCTTTTTATGGTCATGAGGCACGGTTCTCATACTTTATGGGATGCTCAGACGGAGGGCGCGAGGCTCTGGCTGAAGCGCAGCGTTATCCTGATGATTTTGATGGTATCTCGGCCGGTGCTCCTGCCGGTTTATTTACAGTGCAAAACTCTTTTTCTTCAGCATGGGTCATACGAACAAACCAGCGGGCTGATGGAACAAATATTCTGCTCAAAGGGCGTCTGCCTTTATTACACAGTGCGGTTGTCAGTCATTGTGACACATTTTCAGGCGTAAAAGACGGTATTCTTGAAGATCCGCGTATGTGTCATTTTGACCCCTCATGGGTTCAGTGTGCACCAGGGCAGGCAGATACGTCTTCATGCCTGAGTGAAGAAGAAACACAGGCTGCTGTCAGGTTGTATAATGGTCCGGCTGATAAGGCAGGTCACGCATTTACGCCTGGTGGTTTACTGCCTGGTTCAGAGCAGAACTGGCCATTGCCTGATACGGCTCTGGCAAAAACAGCTGATTATGGCCGGGTGGCTTCTGTCATGTCCGCTCTTTTACCCGCACAGGCCGCAGACCAGGATATGGACCTGTCAAAATTTCAGTTTGATAAAGCCTCATTTGAGCAGATGAATCAGCTTGCTCCATTATATAATGCAGCAAATACGAACCTGTCTGCATTTCAGAAGCGTGGAGGGCGTCTTGTGCTCTGGCATGGTCTGGCGGATCAGTACATTTCTCCGCTTTCTACGATTGCTTATTATCAGGGAGTGCAGAAACAGGCCGGGTTAGAACAAACTGAGAACTTTTTGCGTTTTTATCTTCTCCCTGGTGTTGCTCATTGTGGCGGGGGGGAAGGGTTTCCTCAGGTTGATTTTCTGAGCCCTCTTATGGCCTGGGCAGAGACAGGGGTGGCTCCGGGTGCCCTCGTAGCAGGGCATTTACAAAACACAGTATCATCTGCTGCTAATGATGCGCAGAAAATCTCTGCCCCTCAAAAGGACGGCGGAGATGATAAGAAACACCAGGTTAATCCTGATGATCAGCCTTATGCCTTATCTGACGCAAAAACATCTGCGACACGGCCTCTTTATCCTTACCCTTATATAGCCCGCTATACGGGGAGTGGTGACCCTCAGGATGCGCAGAACTATCAGCCGGTTATGGCCCCTGCTATTTTGCCCGTTTTGTTTAGCGATTATTCTCAGAGTCTGATCGGCCCGGATAATCAGAGTGACTACACAGTAGAAAAAGGTGCTCTGACCCTGAAAAAATAGATTTTATCTTAACTGGGTCGTATGAAATAATAAATACAGAGGCCAGATCTCACATAATGAGGCACAGATGTGCTACTGGTTATATTCGTTAATATTTGATTAAGCGGGGAAGTCTATAATGCAGCTTTCTAAACTTCTGGCCTGCAACGTTTTGTGCGGCTTACTTCTTGCCACAGCAGCTCATGCAGAGACCGAAAAAGCCGGGGTAGTCGTTAAGGCTTCTCCTCTTCCTGCAGCATTTAGTTTACCAGGTGCCGGAGCGGCTTATCGCGTTGTTTATCTTTCAACTGACGGGCTGACCCAAAAAGGTCTGGTACAGGCCACTGAAGAAGTAATTTTACCTAAAGGGAAACCTCCTGCCGGTGGCTGGCCTGTTGTTGCATGGGAGCATGGCACTGTTGGAGTCAGTGAAAAATGTACGCCCTCGCTCCATCCCTATACTGAGCGTAACAGAACGTACCTCGAAGCCTGGATGAAACGTGGTTTTGCTGTTGTTGCCCCTGATTATCAGGGACTGGGCATCAGCGGTCAGACACATGCCTACCTTAATACACGCGTTGAGGCCTATAGTGTTCTTGACGGGTTGCGGGCGGCTGAATCAGCTTACCCCCTGCAAAATAAAGTCATGCTTGTTGGTCAGTCACAGGGCGGTGGTGCAGCTGTTGCTTCAGCATCCTTCGCACCGACTTATGCGCCTGACATTAATATCCTTGGTACTGTAGCAACTGGTGTGCCTTATATTACACCAGAACTGATGGAAACATTACTGCATAAAGCCCGCAGCAACCAGCCTGATGGCGGGTATGACCCCCTGGTTGTCTACAGCCTGTATATTGCAGCTGGCCTTGCAGCACATGATTCATCTTTTAACCCGCAGGATGTTTTTACCGAAAAAGCAATGTCAGCCTATCATGCTGCCGGGCATAGCTGTGTGAATGAGATGATGGCACTGGCCGGTAAAGAAGGTCTGAATGCTAATAACTCGCTTAAACCAGATTTTGAAAAAGTTCTGATGCCAGCATTTAAAGCTATGGCATACCCTACTCTTAAGTTTGCGCAGCCTCTTTTCGTTGGCACGGGTACAGCAGATAAAGACGTACCACCTTTGATGCAGTATGGTCTGGTTAAAGCAGCCTGTGCTGCCGGTACAATCGTACAGGCGCATACCTACGAAGGGCTTAATCATGGTCAGACGGTGAATGCCTCTTTACCTGATTCAGCTGTCTTTACTTCCGCTCTTCTGGAAGGGAAGCCCGTTGCATCGACCTGTCATGCATTTCTAAACTGGCTTTCAGCACAGTAATATATTGTCAGGCTGTGGCTTGTGGTGGTTTTAATATCATAAGTCACAGCTCTTTTTTTAAGGTTAAGGCGCTGTGTTTCTCAGGCAACTGACATATTTAATAGCCCTTGACCGTTGCAGGCATTTTTCCCGTGCGGCTGAAAGCTGTGGCGTGTCACAGCCAGCGTTGTCTGCTGGGATACGGCAGCTTGAGGCTGAACTCGGTATTACCATTATTCAGCGTAACCGTCGGTTTTATGGTCTTACACCTGAGGGTGAGCGTGTGCTGGGGTGGGCACGCCAGACACTGGCTGCACTTGATGGTTTACGTCAGGAGGCTGCATTTGCACAAAATATTGCGGGTGGCTCTGTCTCTGTTGGCACAATGCCCCCGGCGCTTCTGACGGTTTCAGCATTATTAGAACATTTCAGATCCGTCGTGCCGGCCTTACATGCTGATGTCAGGGTCTATTCCAGCGGAGAAATTATTCACCATCTGCGTGAGCATACGTTGCAGATAGGGCTGATGTATCTTGATCAGGTCCCGCAGGATGGTTTGTATGAGAGCCATTTTCTGTTTGCCGAGAAGCATGTTTTTGTAAGTTCTTCTTTTGTTCAGGTTCCTGAGAAAGAGAATATAAGCTGGCAGGAGATGCAGGCTGTTCCACTATGTTTGCTCGGTCAGAATATGCGTAGCCGCCAGCTTATTGATAAGGGGTTTCGACAGGCTGGGGTAGTCGCTGACGTCCGCCTGGAAACGGACGCTCTTGAGCTGCTGCATGCAGAACTTTTCAGGGGGCGCCTGGCCAGTATTCTCCCGGTTGCGGCCTTGCCTGAGCGTGCAGAGGAGCGCGGCCTGCAGATCAGACAGATAGAAGATATGTCCTGCCCTGATGTCGGTGCTGTGCGCCTGAGCCAGGGGCAGCATACTGCTCTTTCTGAGTATTTATGGGAGAGAGTGCAGACTTTTAAGTTTGCACCATAAGACTGTCGGCTTTACCAGGCGGCTTTTGATAAATATTGCTTATGATAAAATCATAATAAAAAATTGGACGCTCGTTGTTCAGCTATGCATGTGTCTGCGTCAGGGATGAAAGGTAAGATAATGCACAGAGCAGAACAACATGAGAGAGTGTCGGCAAAGCATTACCCTGATGTGAAAGCTATTGTGCATACAGTTTTGCACGAATGGCGCGTAAAGCTTAAATGGCTGCTTGAACCTTCAGCCGGTGACTTCGCTTTTGCACTCAGATCTTCTCTGGCTGCTATTCTGGCTTTGTTGATTGCCATGTGGATGGAGCTTGGCAGCCCGCAATGGGCACCGCTGTCTGTGTGGGTTGTTGCGCAATCCTCACGGGGGGAGAGCATGTCCAAAGCGCGCTGGCGTATTGCTGGCACGATGGTGGGATGTTGCTTTGGTGTAGGGCTGATAGGTTTTTTCCCGCAGGAAACTATTCTGTTCTTTGCCGCTCTGGCGATATGGATCGGTCTGTGCTGTGGCTTTGCTACCTTTTTTCAGGGGTATCGTGCCTATGGCCTGGTGCTGACAGGCTTTACATCAGCCATTGTCGCGACAGGCGCTATTTCTGAGCCTGATCACGCGTTTGATGTCGCTATTGCTCGTGGTACTTATATTATTCTTGGCGTTATTTGTGAGGCCACTCTGGCTCTTGTATTTATGCCATCACTCAGAAGTAATGCCCGTAAGAATTTAAAGGAAAAACTTGATACCGCTATGGTGGTAACATCAGCGCAGGTGTCAGATTTTTTGTCAGGCCATACCACGATTAAAAAACAGGCAGAAACTTTAACGACACTTGTTAATGCTAATGCCAGAGTTGAGTTTGATGCGCTTGAAATGGGGCCGCATACACGAGCGGCAGACCACGCACGTGCAGCACTTTCAGTGATGCTTATTATGTTAGCGCGGGCTCGAGGCCTTTTTTTTCTTGCGCAGAAAGATAAATCATTCGCGCCCGGCGCGTTTTCCACTTTATTTGAATCTGACCGCAAAAAAGCGATGTCTCAGATAGAGGCAAGCCTGTTATCAGGCAGAAAAGATAATTTTCATTTCAGGTTGCTGACGCGGCGTCATAGTAAAGAAGCAATAGAAAATGGCATTCGTGCCGCGGCAGGTATTATTGGTGCCTGGCTTGTGTGGGAGATCACGGCATGGCCGGCTGGTCCGGCTTTTATCTCTTTTGTGGCGTTATGTTACGGGCTTATAGCAACGCGGGATAACCCGATCCTGGCATCGGCTCCGTTTTTTCGGGGGGCAGTATGGTGTGCTGCTGTAGCCTGGTTGTACGTATTCCTGGTTATACCGCGCATTACCTCGCCCGAGCTTTTGGTTTTTGCGCTTTTGCTGCCTATGACGATTGGTGGTCTTGCTGCTCGTCATGCCAGTACAGCAGGCTATGCCTTTTCATTTAATATGTTTCTTGTCGTGCTGATGGGCCCTTCTAATACGGAGCGCTATGATGAACAGTCGTTTCTGAACGGGGCATTAGCTTTTTTACTGGCAATTTTATTTGTCGGGTGGACGTATCGCACCATTCTGCCATTTCAGATTGATTCACGCATGCGGCGTATCAGCGCCTGGCGGGCGCAGTGCCTGAAAAATCTGGCGCAGATGAATAACCATGTAAATGCGGAAGACTGGCTGTCAGACAGTGCAGAAAGCCTGGTAAGAACATTACGCAATGCGCAGACAGTACCTGATGCGCTGAAGCTTGTTTATATGCAGGATCAGCTGAAAGTTATGAATCTGGGCATGAGCATTATCGCTCTGCGGACAGCACAGCAGGATGAGTTTTTGCCTCAGCGCATCCGTCGGGGGCTTCAGTTATTCCTGCGTCGATGGGAAAAAAAGGGGCCTGTTGTGCTTGAATATAACAGGCTGATAATTGCCAGTGCAGCACGGCAGCTTGCCAGAACGCAGCAACCTGAAATACGCCACAGGCTTGAACAGGTTGATGCGTCTTTTAAAACAATGCTGGCAGAATATAAAAGTCTGTAAATTTACTTAACAAAGCCGACTATTTTCTCTGCCTCAGTGACTACAGGTTCCGCAATAGCCTGTGCACGCTCTGCACCAGAGCGCAAAACTGAAACCAGATGCGCTTTATCCTGCAACAGACGCTGCGTTTCTTTGGCAATCGGGTCGATGGCACTGATAACAACATCGCTCAGGGCCTGTTTAAAAGGGCCGAACCCTTCACCCTGGTGGCGTGCCAGCACATCATTTACGCTTATGTCAGCGAGGGCAGCATAAATTGTGACCAGGTTTCTGGCTTCAGGGCGCCCTTCAAGTGCATCAAAAGTATCAGGCAGCACTTCTGAATCTGTTTTGGCTCGACGAATTTTCAGAGCAATCGTATCAGCATCATCTGTCATTTCAATGCGACTTTGCGCAGAAGGGTCAGACTTTGACATTTTTCTGGTGCCGTCACGCAGGCTCATAACCCGTGCAGCAGCCGGAGGAATAAGGGCTTCGACCTGTGGAAAAAACTCAACGCCATAATCATGGTTGAATTTCTGGGCAATATCGTTTGCGAGTTCGAGGTGCTGTTTCTGGTCTTCGCCAACCGGTACACGGGTGGCTTTATAGGCCATAATATCAGCTGCCATCAGGTTGGGATAAACATAAAGACCGGAAGAATGATTTTCACGGTCTTTACCTGCTTTATCCTTAAACTGGGTCATGCGGTTCAGCCAGCCAAGGCGAGAGACACAGTTGAAAATCCATGCCAGGCGGGCATGAGCTGAAACAGCAGACTGGTTAAACAAAATATGTTTTTGCGCATCGATACCTGATGCAAGCAGAATAGCCGTCTGTGCCAGGGTCTGTTCGTGTAGTTTTTGAGGGTCCTGCCAGACTGTAATGGCATGCATATCAACAAGACAGAAAACACATTCATGATCTGCCTGCAGGTTAACCCAGTTGCGTATAGCCCCCAGATAATTGCCGAGCTGAGGGATGCCTGAAGGCTGAATGCCAGAGAAAATACGTTGCATTGATTTTACCGAAAAAATGATAATTAAATCAGGGAATAAGAGACTTTTTGTGCAGCTCTGCGCGCTCAGCTGAGACTTTAGGTGTTGAAATATGGCGTGCTCTTGCTTCTGCGATATCCGCAGCCGTTAGTGTCGGCGCAGGTTTTGTATCTCCACGGGCAGAAAGCCAGTTGAGGATAGTCGCAATTTCCTCATCTTTCAGACGGTCAAAAGACGGCATGTAGGAGTCATAGGACTTGCCGTCAACAACAATTGCACCGCTTAAGCCGTTTATCAGAACATCGGCCAGGTAGCGTTTACCTTCTGGTGTGCTGGCAATAATATCAATGCGCCCTCTGACAGGGGGAACAGAACCTGGCATACCATCACCACTATGGTGGCAAATGCCACAGTTCATACCATAAAGCCGTTGTGGACTTTTCTTTGAGCACCCGGTGAGTGAAGTGGCGGCAAGGCACAGAACCACAAAGCGCAATGAAAGAGATCTGAAACATGAAGGCATGGCTGAGCCTTTGTTTGCTCTCCCCGCACAGGCAGGGAGAACAGACTAATGTGCGTGATCAACACCAAGAAGCTGAATGCGGAAAATAAGCGGGCTGTCTTCAGGGATAACACCCATCGCTTTATGGCCGTATCCCAGTTTTGCAGGGACATAGAGCATCCATGTATCGCCCACATGCATCATAGGCAGAGCTTCCATCCAGCCTTTGACAAGCCCCTGTAAAGGCATTTGCATATAGGCACCATCACCATGCTGCTCAGAGCTGTCAAAGATAGAACCATCAGGCAGTTTGCCCTGATAAATGACCATCATCATGTCACCAGGTACAGGCTGCTCACCATCTTTAGGGCCTGAGTGCAGCACTTTATAAGCAAGGCCACTTGGCAGAACTTTAACGCCAGGTTCAGCCAGCAGCTTATGCATCTGCTGTTCAGGAGTCAGTTCGACCTCCTCATGTGATGCACAGGCTGTGACAGAAAACAGCAGGGATGCAGCAAGCAGGGAGGAGAAAAATTTTGAGCGGCGAGTCATAACGCTCCTTTCATTCATGCAACAGAAAAGAGGGGAACGCTCTCAGAGCGTTCCGCCGTTACGGCCAATCTGAGCCCCCAGGCGCAGACGCAGCGCGTTAAGCTTAATGAAGCCCTGAGCATCTTCCTGGTTATAGGCCCCTTCATCATCTTCAAAGGTTACCACGCGTGTATCGTAAAGGCTGTTGGGGCTTTCACGACCTGTGCAGATGACATTGCCTTTGTAAAGTTTAAGGCGAACACGGCCGTTGACAGAATGCTGTGAGGCATCAATCAGTGCCTGAAGCATACGGCGCTCAGGTGAGAACCACAGGCCGTTATACAGAATAGAGGCATAACGTGGCATCAGGCTGTCTTTAAGGTGCATTGCTTCACGGTCGAGCGTAATCGATTCAATGCCGCGATGCGCGGTCAGCAGAATGGTGCCGCCAGGCGTTTCATAAATGCCGCGTGACTTCATGCCGACAAAGCGGTTTTCAACCAGGTCAAGACGACCGATACCGTTTTGTTTGCCGAGTTCATTCAGGCGGGTAAGCAGTGTTGCCGGAGACATTGCGACGCCATTAATAGCAACAGGGTCACCTGAGACGAAGTCAATGGTGATTTCGGTCGCTTTATCGGGTGCATCTTCAGGGGCAATCGTGCGCTGGAAAACAATTTCTTCAGGAGCAACAGCTGGGTCTTCAAGAAGCTTACCTTCAGATGAAGAGTGCAGCAGGTTTGCATCGACAGAGAATGGTGCTTCGCCACGCTTGTCTTTGGTAACAGGAATCTGGTTCTCTTCTGCAAAGCTCAGCAGGCGGGTGCGGGAGGTCAGATCCCACTCGCGCCATGGGGCAATGACCGTAATGTCAGGTTGCAGAGCATAATAGGCCAGTTCAAAACGAACCTGGTCATTCCCTTTGCCGGTTGCGCCATGAGCAACAGCATCGGCACCAACTTCGCGGGCAATTTCAATCTGACGCTGGGCAATGAGCGGGCGGGCAATAGAGGTGCCCAGCAGGTACTGGCCTTCGTAAAGGGTGTTTGCCCGGAACATGGGGAACACATAGTCTTTTACGAATGTTTCGCGCAGATCTTCAACAAAGATATCTTTAACGCCAAACATCTCAGCTTTTTTGCGGGCCGGTTCAAGCTCTTCGCCCTGGCCGAGATCAGCGGTGAAAGTGACGACTTCACAGTTATAGGTTTTCTGGAGCCAGCGCAGAATAACAGACGTATCAAGCCCCCCGGAATATGCCAGTACAACTTTTTTGACGTCTCTTCTGGTAGCAGGCGAACCCATTCTGATGATCTCCAAAAAAACAATGTGATATAAGACTTAGCTAGCTCTTTTTTTCAGGGTTTAGCAAGGCATGCAGGGCCTTTGAAAACCTGAAAAATATGTCAGCAGGCAGAAAAATTATCGTGCGGAGGCACGCTTCCTCTCACTTTCAGTTTTGAGCTGACCACAGGCCGCCAGAATGTCGCGCCCGCGTGGTGTGCGGATAGGAGCTGAAAAACCCGCATCCATAATAATTCTGGCAAATTTATTCTGCTGCTCCCGTGTTGATGGCTGATAGTTACTGCCATGCCAGGGGTTGAACGGAATAAGATTTACTTTGGCTGGAATGCCGGCAATCAGACGTACCAGCTCACGTGCGTCTGCTTCACTGTCGTTAATGCCACGTAGCATAATATATTCAAAAGTGATGCGGCGGGCGTTGCTTGCTGCCGGATAGCGGCGACACGCTGCCAGAATTTCTTCAATAGGATATTTACGGTTGAGAGGCACAATCTCATCTCGCAGGTCATTGCGTACAGCATGAAGTGACACAGCAAGGTTGATGCCAAGTTCACTGCCGCAGCGGTCCATAAGAGGGACAACACCGGATGTTGAGAGAGTAATGCGCCGGCGTGACAGGCCAATGCCTTCGCCATCCATGATAATTTTCATGGCTTTGGCTATGTTCTCGTAGTTGTAGAGAGGTTCACCCATGCCCATCAGCACAATGGTTGAGAGCAGGCGAGGGGTATCCCCCTTGGGGCTTGGCCATTCGCCATAGGCATCACGGGCGGCCATAAACTGCCCGACTATTTCAGAAGCACCAAGGTTACGTACAAGCTTTTGTGTGCCGGTATGACAAAATGTGCAGGAAAGCGTGCAGCCTACCTGAGATGAAATACAGACAGCGCCGCGATCTTCTGTGCGGTCGGGGATGTAAACGGTTTCAGCTTCCTGCCCGTCGCGAAAACGAAAAAGAAACTTACGCGTTTCATCGTTTGATGTCTGGACAGAGGTTGCTTCAGGGCGGCCAATAACAAAACGCTCGCCCAGTTTCTCCTGAAGCGGTTTTGAAATTGTGCTCATCTTTGAGAAATCAGTTACACCCTGATGATAGATCCAGTGCCACAGCTGCTTGGTTCTGAAAGGTTTTTCACCAATCTCTACAAGGATATCAGTCAGTTCCTCGCGTGACAGGCCTGTCAGGTCACGTCGTCCGTCAGGCAGACTGGCATCTGGCGGGCTGAACAAAGCCGATTTAGCCAGAATACGGGCACGTTCATCTGTGCTGAGCAAGGTTGCTGCTTCTGCATCGTGAGAAGGTGAAGGAGAATCGACGGAGAACATAAGCGGAACCATGTCAGAAAATAGGGAGTGAGAAAGCTCTCTAACAGAAAAATCTGCGAATTGCACAGAGAACAAGCATACCAGCTATTTTTTCTCTGATGGAGGCGGAGGAGCTGAAAAATATCAGCCCGTTTTACGTGCGGCTATCAGAAACTCTTTATTACCTTCCGGGCCGGTAATGGGACTTTCCTCAATGCCGAGAACGGTCCATCCGCCCAGATTTTTCCACCAGTTTTCAATCAGATCGCACACAGCCTGATGTATGGCGGGGTCGCGCACAACACCTTTAGCTCCGATATGTTCGCGCCCGGCTTCAAACTGAGGTTTGATAAGCGCAACAGCCCAGGCGTTCTCCGTAGCCAGGTTAAGTGCCGCGGGCAGTACGCTGCGCAGACCAATAAAGCTGGCATCGCATACTACCACAGATGGAGGCACGCTTATTGTTTCTGCATCAAGGTGGCGTGCGTTACATTTTTCCATAACGGTAACGCGCGGGTCCGAACGCAGTTTCCACGCCAGCTGACCATAGCCGACGTCAACTGCATAGACTGAGCGGGCACCGTTTGTGAGCAGCACATCTGTAAAGCCACCGGTTGATGCACCAATGTCCAGACATACCTGATCCTGCGGGGAGAGTTGAAAATGCTCCAGCGCATGCGCCAGCTTACATCCCCCACGTGACACCCAGGGGTGAACCTGCCCGCGTACTTCGAGCGGCACGTTCTCTGCAAGCTGGTCTCCGGCCTTCATAATGCGCTTCTGGTCTGAAAAGACCAGGCCTGCCATAATCAGGGTTTGCGCCTTACTTCGGCTTTCAACCAGACCGCGGTCAAAAAGCAACTGATCTGCACGTTTGCGTGCCATTAATCAGAGAGCCTTTTCAGAGGCAGAGGGGACAGGAACCCCAAGTGCGCTGAGAGCAGTATTTACGATGTATGGAGCGGTAAGGCCAGCCTGCTCATACTG
>NZ_JOMN01000043.1:0-24809 GCF_002153485.1 Acetobacter sp. DmW_043
CAAACACACCTCAATTCCACTCAATTCCACTCAAAAAAAAGCAAAAATCCTCAAAAAAAATCGTTTTTTCGCGTGATATATGATTAAAATATGACAAACGAATATTTCATATATTTGACATTTGGATGTGATATACGTTTTGATTAAGCAGACATCTGATCTCATGATCGTCCTCTGATCACCACAGGAGAGAATTCAAATGACTTATACAGTTGGTATGTATCTGGCTGAGCGTCTGGCTCAGATTGGCCTGAAACAACATTTTGCTGTTGCTGGTGACTATAACCTGGTTCTGCTCGACCAGCTGCTGCTCAATAAAGACATGGAGCAGATCTATTGCTGTAATGAGCTCAACTGCGGTTTCAGTGCTGAAGGCTATGCCCGTGCACACGGAGCAGGCGCTGCGATCGTAACCTTCAGCGTTGGCGCTATCTCTGCCATGAACGCTATTGGCGGTGCCTATGCTGAAAACCTGCCGGTTATTCTGATTTCCGGCTCACCAAACAGCAACGATTACGGTACAGGCCATGTGCTGCACCACACAATCGGCGGCACCGACTATAACTACCAGATTGAAATGGTGCGTCACGTTACCTGTGCAGCTGAAAGCATTACAGATGCAGGCTCAGCACCGGCTAAAATTGACCACGTGATTCGTACCGCCCTGCGTGAACGTAAGCCAGCTTACCTCGAAATCGCCTGTAACGTAGCAAGTGCTGAATGCCCTCGCCCTGGCCCTGTTTCAAGCCTGCTGGCTGAACTGAGCGCAGATAAAGAAAGCCTGAAAGCTGCGGTTGCTGCATCTAAAGAGTTTCTTGAAGCTTCAGAACGCGCTGTTATGCTCATTGGTACCAAGCTGCGCTCTTCTCATGCGACAGAAGAAGCTGAAGCTCTTGCTGACCGTCTGGGCTGTGGCGTTGCTACTATGGCAGCTGCGAAAGGTTACTTTGCTGAAGATCACGCTGGTTTCCGCGGTTTGTACTGGGGTGAAGTCTCCTCTCCCGGCACTCAGGAGCTGGTAGAAGGTGCTGATGCGCTCGTTTGTGTTGCTCCGGTATTCAACGACTACTCAACCGTTGGCTGGAAATCATGGCCTAAAGGCGACAAAGTTCTGCTGGCAGAACCAAACCGCGTGACCGTTAAAGGCCACAGCTATGAAGGCTTTACGCTGAAAGAGTTCCTTAGCGAGCTGGCTAAGGTTGCTCCTTCACGTCCGCTGTCTGCTCAGGAATCGACATACGTTAAACCTGAAATCGCAGCCGCACCGGGTGATGCACGCCTGACAAATGACGAAATGACTCGTCAGATCACAGAAATGCTGACCTCAAAAACCACCCTGAGTGCCGAAACCGGTGACTCATGGTTTAACGCGATGCGTATGCATCTGCCACGTGGTGCACGTCTCGAGACCGAAATGCAGTGGGGCCATATTGGCTGGTCTGTTCCTTCTTCTTTCGGTAACGCTATGGGCTCTCAGGACCGCCAGCACATCGTTATGGTTGGTGACGGCTCTATCCAGCTGACCGCTCAGGAAATCGCACAAATGGTGCGTTATGAGCTGCCGGTTATCATCTTTGTTGTAAACAACCGTGGTTATGTGATCGAAATCGCTATTCACGACGGTCCATACAACTACATCAAGAACTGGGATTATGCTGGTCTGATGGATGTGTTCAACGCAGGTGAAGGCCATGGCCTGGGTCTGCGCGCAAACACAGGTGCAGAGCTGGCTGAAGCCATCAAAAAAGCACAGGCTAACCGCCGTGGCCCAACCATTATCGAATGCAGCATTGAGCGTGATGACTGCACCGATACACTGATCCAGTGGGGCAAAGCTGTTGCCGGTGCCAACTCTCGCAAACCACAGGTTGGCTAAGAGTGACGCCCTGATACAGGGATAAAGAGTAAAATGAAAAACCCTGCTGCCACATTACGCTGGCAGCAGGGTTTTTTTATAATATCAGCGCAGATCAGCAGGGGCCGATTGCTTTTTCTTCAACCATAACCTTCATCACAGCATCAGCTGCCTTCACGGCAACAATTTTGCGGTCATCTGACTGGCTATTAACCTCTGCCAGGTTAAAATTTTTGGTCCATAATCGCTTTTGGTTAACAGCATCAACAAGCTTTAACATCAGCGCATCAGGCAGCATATTCAGCGTGTTACCTGGCTGTAAAAATGAAAATGCTAAAAACAAAACCCGCTCAGTATGATGCTGCGTAATATATTCTGTCACCGCCTCTCCGCTCGGGAAACGAGGCCCATCCATATCAGGAGTCTCAAGCGTGATATGACAGGCCTTAAGGTCGCTTTTAAGACGCGCTACAAAAATAGGGTGAGCCTCGGTTTCAAACGTTTTATCGAAACTGTTGATCAGAAGAATATGACTGTCAGCCGCGGCTGCTGACGCGTTTTGTTGTTTTTGTTTTTCGGTCGTTGCCGTGCACTGGCTTAAAAAAAGACAGCACAGCATTAAGATCGAAGTAAGATACTTAATCTGCATGCCGCTGAACCTTATCTATGAATAACCTCCTGTCCTGCTTATTCTTTCTCTTCCTGCCCTAACAAATCAAAAAAAGAAGAGAAACCTCCCTTCCCTGCCAGGAAAACTGCACGTCTCACAGCACCTGGACTGAGGGTTTTACCTGATCATTCAGGGCGGCTGATATCGACCTGATCTTCAGCCTGATCACGTAATGTTTTAGACAAAGAGATAGAAGACTGGACAATAAACAACGCCGATAAACCCAGATAAGCGCGCAGCCAGCTTTCCATCGGCATGTAAATAACAGCGGCCGCCATAGAGACAATCGAAATTGCAAAACAGATCCATGTAAACATGATCCAGCTTGATGAGTTGGTTGCTTTACGTGTTGTCATTGTTTTCATCCTTTTCATTTGTGAACAACGTTCATTAACTACAAATAAAGCAATCCGGCAAGCATAAAATGAACATCGTTCATAAATAAATTGCATCACCTTGAATTCTCTGACACTACAGAGACAGATGTCATGCCTCAGCAGGAGATTTTATGGGCCGCAAAGGAAGAAACCCTGAGACACTCAGAGCCTTAATTACCGATTCGGCGGAAAGAATTATCGTTGAACAAGGACTGAGTGGCTGCACGGCTCGTGCGATCACAACTAAGGCAGGATGTGCCCTTGGCTCACTCAGCTACCTCTTTGGCGGGATAGAACACGTTATACTGGCCGTGAATACACGTACCCTGGCCGTTATGGGTAACCTGATGTTTGAGCAGGCACTAAAGGTAACAACTGAACGAAGCGCAGACCGTCTGGAAGCTCTGGCTCTGGCCTATTTTCACTATGCCCGTAATAACCTGAATCGCTGGCATGCACTTTTCGCACTCCGCCTCTCTTCACACGAAGAATTGCCTGAAGAATATCTGACACTGAGAAACGGGCTGATTGAACGCATCACGACATTCTTTGCTCATGACGTTGAGACACGTGGTCACTCACCACAGATTCTGGCACGAACGATGTACGAAGCCGTGCACGGTGTCGTTATACTCGGGCTTGACCAGCGGCTTGGTGGCAGCCCGGAGGATGTCGAGGAGCGTATTCGTCTTCTGGTTAAAAAACTCTCTGCCGGGTAAAAGGTCAGGAGGGGTTACGAGCCTCATCCACTCACTCACCCCACGCTCTGGTGAAACGCATAGTCTTCAGGATGCCGGAGCAACGACAATGCACTGACCGGTACCCGCCAGCATGCCACAAGCTGTAACAGCCTGCTCATGAGACAAATTAGCCATGCGGGCACGGTAGAAAGAGTTATTTTTTCCCGAGACCTTACTAATCTGCGCAGATGCAGCACTCAGCACCCGATGCGCTCTGAGCTGCGCCTTACCTATTGCCTGACGCGCCTGCGCTACGGACGCAAATGCACCAACCTGAATTCCCCAGTTACGGGCAACTGTAACTGCCGCAACACGCACAGGAGAAGGCTTCACCACAGCAGGCGGCGGGCTGTTGCTTCTGTTACGTGCAGAAACTGCCGGCGCGGGAACATCAGCGACCTGGGGGGTATTCTCGGTTATCTCTCTGCCGCTCTCTTCTGCTCCGTCACTGCTGGCTGAAGCTGACAAACGTTTCTGCCACACTGAACTGACGTCCGCGCTTGTTTCATAACTATTTTGCTCCTGAACCGGGACTGCCGTCGTAACCGGTTCAGCTTCAGACGAAGAAGAGCTATTCTCACTTCCATCTGAAGGCTGCGTTGTCTGGGCACTCTCATCAGCCATACGCTTTGCCCATGCGGCACTGACCGCAGCCTTCTCAGAAGAGCGGGCTACATAAACAGGCTGATATGTCTGCTGATTATTTAAACGGCTATTCCATGCTGCACTGACTGACTGTGTCTGCGCATTGCTCTGCACCGGCTGATAGTTTTGCGCCATTGTGTCATGACTGCTAACCAGCAAATCCGCCTGAGAGCGGCTGGAAGGGAACACCCCCACGATACGCCGTCCGATAGAGGCAACATAGTTACGTGTCTCACGCGGGAGTGTACGGTTATGGCTCAGAAAATCCTCAAGCCGGCCCGGCCCCGCATTGTAAGCCGCGAGAAACCCCGGCGTGCCATAGGTATCATACATCTGTCTGATATAGGCTGTTCCCGCCATGATATTATCATGGGGCTCGTAAGGATCATCCTGCAGGTTATGAGCATAACGCATTTCATCATAAGTCGGAGACATCAGCTGCATCAGCCCCATGGCTCCGGGAGCTGACGTGATCAGCTGGCCATTCTGAAAAAGCCGGCCTCCCGATTCCTGATGCATGACTGCCCTGATCCATATTTCAGGCACGTCAAAACGCCCGGCGGCTTCACGAATATAAGGTCCCCAAGGGTCTTCGGGTGGACCGGGAATCGTATAAGACGAGCGTGCATGCGCACGATACTTGGCTGCAGCCTCCTCAACTGATTCTGAAGAAGGTGTTGTCTGGGAAGCCTGCTGCCCGGCACAGGCTGCAAGCAAAAATAACGCCCCACAAACAGGTACATAACGCAATAACGGCCGGGACAGGCGCCCACGAAAATAACCAAATGATAAAACTGATCCGGAGCTCATAAATCGCGCTGCCCTAAAAAGAAAATACGCCGTGCCATATCTTAAAACCTGTCCATAATACGTAAAAAAAACTTACACCACCGTTTAGCGTAACTTTTGTTATATTACTTACGATATCAAGTCGGCTCATACCCGCACCATACAACGCTGACTGCACTGTAAAGAGCGGCACCACACCATGCACCACCTGAAACTTCAAAGAAGCGCTTATACCGGCAATCTTGTTTTCACCTCATGTTACAGACGGTCTGTATTTTCGTTTTTTCCATATGAGTATAACGAGTTGTCTGCCTAGCCCTTCTTTTCGAAGATTTTATGGCAACATACTATAGCCACCAGAATACAGAAAAATATCAAAAACACCTTTAAAAAATGTAATTATAAAATTATATATTTATCAAATTCACACTATATAAAAAATTTATTTATATTTATGGAATAAAAACTAAAATAATTTTTCAATAAAATAATAACCAAACCACCAACCATCTTCTGAATTATATAAGAATACCCGGCACATCAAAAATCAGCCTCCCCGAAAATCATAATTCAGGATAAAGTCCCCCTTCCTGCCCGAGCAGCCCTCAGGTACCTGTATCCCCCGGCAAGGCTGAAAATATGCTTTTCTTTATCAAACCTGTTCTGATTTATATTCTGGCCGGTTTTGCTGAAATTGCGGGATGTTACATGGTCTGGCTCTGGCTCAGAGAAGGGCGTTCAGCCTGGCTGCTTCTCCCCGGGGCGTTCAGTCTGGCTGTTTTTGCTCTGCTACTGACCAGAATTGAAACGGATAGTGCTGGCCGGGCTTACGCTGCCTATGGCGGTATTTATATTATGGCTTCACTTTTATGGATGCGATGCGTTGAAGGCCGCATGCCAGATAAGTGGGAAATAGCCGGCGCCGCTGTTTGCCTCTTTGGTGCAGGTCTTATCCTCCTTGCCCCCAGAGGGGGTTAAAGAAGGCGGGTAATTTTAAGCAGCATCCATGTTCCCAGCATGATAACAAAACAGATACCACCAGCTTCAACAGTTCCCCACGAACCATTGGTCAGAAACATACCACCCGTATTCATACCGAAGAAGCCAGTTACAAATGTTGCTGGCAGCATCAGCGTTGTACCAACAGAAACAAGGTAAAGCTGACGGTTAGTATCTTCAGCCTGGTTCGCCATAAGCTCGTCCTGCAGTGACCGCGCACGGTCCTGCAATGCCAGAAGGTCATCAAGAGCAGCATGAACCTGACGCTGCGAGCGATCGCGCAGATCATCCTCAGCCCATTCAGGCAGTTCAAGCTCTTCATCACGAAAAATACGGTCTACAGGCGCAAGCACACGACGCAGCTCTGTTGCCCGGCGCCGCACCAGACCAAGCAGACCATTCACACGCCTGAGATCAGTATCACGATCAAGCATAAGCAAAACATCTTCTGCCCGGTCAAGCTGATCATCAAGACGCGCAAAATCACGCCGCAACGTATCAGCAAACTCCAGCAAAGCACGGTCAACAACCTGCGCCGGAGAACGCGGGATTATACCACGCCTGAGCTCATGATACACCACGCCAAGCGCCGGAATAGGATGGCGGCGCGTTGTTGTCAGCAAATCAGGCTGAAGGGCAAAACGCCACGTGCTGACATTACGATCATCATCAGTCGTCGTATCATCAAAAGCAGGCAGAGCACCAAAAACCGTATCTCCCTCATTATCGAGGCGTATACTTCGTTCGAGGTTGGTCAGAACCTGCCTGACCTCCTCATGCAAAGAAGGAATATTTTCAATCTGTGCCCGTGAAAGGGTATGGACGATATCAAAATGAAACCAGCCCCACCCTTCCATCTCAGCATAAGGAGAAGGAAATGTACCTGTTGCCAGACGATACGTGACAACATCGGGCTCAAGTTCAATCGGGTCATGGCCGGGACGACAGAAAATGGCCCAGATCAGGCCATTACGCAGCAGGGTGCCACCTTCTGAAACAGGATCAGGTATGGCAGATGACGGGGTTTCGGTCATCACTCAACTCCCTGCTCTCCAAAATAATGCTCAGCCCATACTGAACCAGCAACACAATACAATAAAAAACCTGAACGCACGCAAAAAATGCCTGATATTCTGCGCGCTACATATCACGAGCAGCGCACAGAACAACCCCTCTCTGTGCGCTTATCGTGCTTCATTAACGAAAATGAACAACACGCTCAGTACGAGACGTAACCCTGCGACGCTCTGTTTTAGCTGCGGCAGGTTTCCTCTGCGCAGCTTTTAAGGCCGGAGCTGCGGCAACTTCAGCCTCAAGCTGGCTAATGCGTTTACGCACACTCTCTCTGAGAGCCGGAGCCGTATGAGACTTCATTGCAGCCAGTGTTTCTTTCAGGTCACGCAGCTGTTTTTGTTTCTGATCAAGGTTGCGCCTGATAGGCTGATTATCAGAAAACTGTCCATGAAATGCACGCATAGATAAAACTCCATTGCTTAAAAAGCCTGACACAGAGCACAGCCCACACATCAGGAATAACATGTTTCAAACCCTCACCAGCCCTTTGCCGATGAAGGGTGAAACTGCCTGTAAATTTCAACCAAAACACGATATTCCCATGGTATCTGCTATAAAACAGACTATGGGAAAGAGACTTTAAGCACACCCTTAGTCGTTGCGAAGAAGAATATCCCGCAAGACTGAAAGCAGCACGTCACATTGCTGATCAGTACCTATTGTCACGCGCAGCCAGTCAGCTGTGCGCTCACCCTTAAGATGACGGACAATCACGGCGTGCTCACGCAAGTCAGAAGCTATACGCGCAGCACTACGATCAGCGTGGTGAATATAAACAAAGTTAGCCTGTGATGGCAAGATACTAAAGCCCAGGGCGGCCAGGCCAGCACTAAGCCGCTCCCGCGAGGCCTTAACTTTTTCAACATGCTCACAAAACCAGGCCTCATCTTCAGCAGCAGCCTGTGCTCCGGCCTGGGCAATACGATCAAGCGGATAAGAATTAAAACTGTCTTTTACCCGTGTCAGCCCTTCAATCAGCTCCGGGCTGGCAAAAGCAAAGCCCACACGGATACCGGCCAGTGCCCGCGACTTAGAAAAAGTCTGCACGACAAGCAGGTTGGCATATTCTTTTACCAGGCTGGCTGCGCTTTCAGCGCCAAAATCAACATAGGCCTCATCAACCAGCACAACCCGGTCCTGATGCATTTCAAGCAACTGACGAATTTTATCCAGCCCAAGAGCAATGCCTGTTGGCGCATTAGGGTTTGCCAGCACCACACCACTACAGGGCTGATTATAATCCTCAATCTGCACCTGCATAGTCTCATCAAGTGCAACGGTCTGATAAGGCAGGCGGTATAACTCACAGTACACTTTATAAAAGCTGTAGGTCACATCGGCAAAAAGTAACGGAGCCTTATGCGCAAAAAAAGCCTGGAATGCATGAGCCAGCACTTCGTCAGACCCGTTACCAACAAACACATGATCTGCCGGCAAGCCAACACGCTTACCCAATGCTGTACGCAGCGATAAAGAGACCGGATCAGGATACAAACGCAGCGTATCATCAGCTGCATCGCGCATAGCCTTCAAAGCGCGGGGAGACGGGCCGTAAGGCAGCTCGTTCGTATTAAGTTTAATCAGCCCCGGCGTTCTGGGCTGCTCACCTGGCACATAAGGGGTAAGCTGATGAACAAGAGGGCTCCAGAAACGACTCATAGCTGGTATCCGCCGATAAAAATCTCACGGCGACAGCACTGCGCTGTCACTCACTCTGAGACATAAACCAGAACACCTCACAGAGCCAGAGAGCAGATACCAGGTTCTTTACTGTTTTTGAAAAGCCTGAATACAGGCAAGCAGATCAGCATTACCCTGACGGCGAGCCAGCTCAAAACTGTCCAGACCTTCTCCGTCCCGCAAAAACGGACTGGCGCCGGCTTCAAGCAAAAGCCGCGCCATTTCAACACGACTAAACATCACAGCAAACATCAGAGGTGTACGACCGACATGATTTGCGAGATCAACGGATGCCCCGGCATCAAGCAAAAGCCGCGCCACAGGCAAAAAGCCCTTAAACGCAACCCCGGCAAGAGCTGTGGCTCCCTTTTCATCCTGCAGGTCAGGCTGTGCCTTATGCGCCAGAAGCTGCTCAACCACACCGGCGTGATTATTATATGACGCCAGGATAAGCGGGGTATACCCTTTTTCAAGGCGAAGATCGGGTGACATACCTGCATCAAGGAAGCTGATAACCAGGTCCGTCTCACCATCCCGAACGGCATCAGCAAACAAAGTTTCTATCTGCTCCTGAGTAAACTCGCCTGCTGCTGCCGGCGGGACATTCTCAGAGGATAACTGTGTCATGGCCTGTCTCCGACAATTTCAAGAACACCAGAATAGCATAACATCATGGCTTACGTCATCTGCTCTGCACTTTCCCCCTGTCAGATTGAACAACGCAGACAATCCGGCACTTTTTGCAACAGGCGCCCTGGCACAAAAAAGAAAATTTTATCCCATCACAAAATTATGATGTGACAATTATAATATCGATATTGTAATAATTTCGCCCCGGCATAAACCGCTGCTTTATATCACGGCAGAGGCCAGGTTAATATCAGATTATAAGTTCTCACACATCGCAGATTGTGATTCATCCCCCCTCTTCTGCTGCGCTGAGCCCCTGTGCGTGCCTGTCCACTACAGGCCGAGCTTGCACTATTCATCCCAAGTATGTGTAATGCGCCACGCTTGACGGGTTATGTCTGCCATATCAGACTTCAGGAATTACAGCTGCGCCCTCATACAGGTTTTTTACGGGCAGGTTCGCCCTTTTTTACAGAGGATCCAGGTCAGAATGCGTACTTTATCTCCTACCCCCCTCTATGCTCCGGATAGTGCTCAGGCCAGCGGGGCAGGACATCTCGATACACTGAGTATCGACACCATACGTACGCTCTCCATGGACGGAGTACAAAAAGCTAATTCAGGCCACCCTGGCACAGCTATGGCACTGGCGCCGGTTGCCTATACCCTGTGGCAGGATGTGCTGAGCTATGACCCGGCAGCGCCGCTCTGGCCAAACCGTGACCGCTTTGTTCTCTCCATCGGTCATGCCTCTATGCTCATTTACTCCCTGATTTTTCTCGCCGGGATTAAAGATGTAAAAGGCGGAAAAGTTACAGACAAACCTGCTCTGACCCTCGAAGACCTTAAACAATTCCGTCAGGTCGACTCAAAAACACCAGGCCACCCTGAATTTGGCCACACCTCAGGTGTTGAAACCACCACAGGCCCCCTGGGCGCAGGCTGCGGCAACTCAGTCGGTATGGCCATGGCAGAAAAATGGCTTGCCGCACGCTATAACAAACCTGGCTTTGACCTGTTCTCGCACCATGTTTACACCCTGTGTGGCGATGGTGACATGATGGAAGGTGTCTCCAGCGAAGCCGCCTCCATGGCCGGGCACCTTCAGCTGGGCAACCTGGTATGGATGTATGACGCCAACAAAATCTCCATCGAAGGCTCAACCGATATCGCTCTGACTGAGAATGTTGGTGAACGCTTTGCAGCCTATGGCTGGCAGGTGCTTGAGCTGCACGATGCAAATGATACGAAAAAACTCAAAGAGCTGCTGGCTCAGGCTAAAGCAGAAACCACCCGCCCAAGCCTTATCATTGTACATTCAGTCATTGCCTGGGGATCCCCCAAAAAAGCCGGCACGGCATCAGCCCATGGTGAGCCGCTGGGAGACGAAGAAATTCGCGCCACCAAAAAAGCATATGGCTGGCCTGAAGATAAAACATTCTATGTGCCTGACGGCGTTCAGGATCACTTCCGGAATGGTTTAGGAGCACGTGGCGCACAGGCACATGCAGAATGGAACAAACTGTTTGACGCCTACACCAGCAAATACCCCGAACTGGCCGCCGAGCTGAAAAACATCTTTAGTGGTGAACTGCCTGAAGGCTGGGATTCTGACATCCCTTCATACAAAGCTGATGCAAAAGGCATTGCCTCACGCGCAAGCTCTGGCGAAGTGCTCAATGCTGTTGCGGGTAAACTGCCATGGCTGCTGGGTGGCTCGGCTGACCTTGCACCGTCAACAAAAACCCTTCTTAAAGGTGAAGAAAGCTTCCAGCCTGCAAAATGGGGCGGCAGCTACAGCGGGCGCAACTTCCATTTTGGTGTGCGTGAGCATGCTATGGGCGCTGTAGTGAATGGTATGGCCCTTTATGGCCTGCGCCCTTTCTGTGCAGGCTTCCTGATCTTCTCAGATTATATGAAAGCCCCGATCCGTCTCTCTGCACTGATGAACCTGCCTGTAACCTATGTTTTCACGCATGATTCCATCGGTGTCGGTGAAGATGGCCCCACCCATCAGCCCATCGAGCAGCTGCTGCAGATGCGCGCAACACCTGGCATGACCGTCATCCGCCCTGGTGATGCCAGCGAAGTGGCTGAAGCATGGCGCTTCCTCATTACCAAGCAGGATGGCCCGGTTGCGCTGGCACTGAGCCGGCAGAACCTGCCCACTATCGACCGCTCGCGTTATGCAGCGGCTTCTGGCCTGGCAAAAGGGGCCTATATTGTAGCTGACAGCAAAGAAACACCGAAAGTCATTCTGATTGCCTCTGGCAGTGAGTTGTCTCTGGCCATGTCAGCCTATGAAACACTGAGCGCAGAAGGTGTGGCTGCCCGCGTTGTCTCTATGCCAAGCTGGGAACTGTTTGAGGCACAGCCTGCCTCTTACCGTGAGCAGGTTCTGCCGTCATCTGTCACAGGCCGCGTTGCCATCGAAGCGGCCTCTGCCATTGGCTGGGACCGTTATGCTGGCCCGACAGGCGAAATTATTGCAATGCGCAGCTTTGGTGCGTCTGCCCCGGCAGGACAGCTGATGAAAAAATTTGGCTTTACTCCAGAGTCTGTTCTTGAAGCAGCCCGCCGCCAGGCTGGCTAAAACTGACAGGGCGCTGCACGACATCGCCTGACCTGATACACTTAACCCTGTTCTGCCAGAGTAAGCTGACAGAACAGGGACAGAATGAAGGATGTCCAATGACCACGTCTCATAAAAAAGGTGTTAACCCTCTTCAGGCGCTGGCAACCGTCCGGCAGTCTCCGTGGCTTGACTTTATCCGCCGCTCTTTTGTGGAAGATGGCTCACTCACCCGCCTTGTCGAAGACGGTGACGTGCGTGGTGTGACCTCAAACCCCGCCATTTTTCAGAAAGCTATGGGCGAAGGCACAGAATACGATACACAGATCAAATCTGTTCTGGCGCATGACATCATCTCTCCCGGTGCACTTTATGAAAAGCTGGCTGTTAAAGACATTCAGACAGCAGCACATATTCTTGCCCCTCTTTATAAAAGTACCAAAGCACGTGATGGCTTTGTAAGTCTTGAGGTTTCTCCTTACCTCGCGCGCGACGAAAAAGGTACGGCACACGAGGCAGTGCGTCTCTGGAACGACGTTTCAGAGCCAAACCTGATGATTAAAATTCCGGCTACACCGGAGAGTATTCCTGCTATTCATCAGACAATTGCTGCAGGCATCAACGTCAACGTCACACTGATTTTTGCACTCTCTGCCTATAAAGCCGTTGTTGAAGCATGGGTTTCAGGCCTTGAAGAACTCCACAAAAAAGGCGGAGACCTCTCACGCGTTGCCTCTGTAGCGTCTTTCTTCGTCAGCCGTATTGATGGCAAAATTGATGCTGAAATTGACCGTCGCGTTAAAGCTGGTGACAAAGAAGCAGAAGCCCTGAAAGCACTGCGCGGCAAAGTAGCCATAGCAAATGCCCGTATTGCTTATGTTTACTGGCAGGATTTTGTAAAAACTGATCGCTGGAAAAAACTCGAGGCTGCCGGTGCACAGCCGCAGCGCCTGCTATGGGCCTCAACAGGCACAAAAGACAAAGCATACAGCGATGTGCTTTATGTCGACAGCCTGATCGGTCCTGACACAGTCAACACCATTCCGCCTGCAACAATGGATGCCTTCCGTGACCACGGCACGGTAAGCGAAACACTGACGCAGGATATTGAAGGCTCACGCCATATTCTGGCTGAAGCAGAACGCCTTGGCCTCAATCTTGACGGGGTTACAGCCACCCTGGTTGATGAAGGTGTAACATCGTTCGAGCAGGCATTTGACCTGCTGCTCGGCTCGGTTGCAGCCAAACAGAAAACCCTGCTGGCTGACAAACTGACAGACCTGAAAACCTCTCTTCCGGCAGAGCTGGGCGAAAGCGTTAAAAAAGGCCTGGCTGACTGGCAGGCAAAAGGCACCATTCGCAAGCTATGGGCAAAAGACGCCTCTGTCTGGACCAGCGGGCCAGAAAGCAAATGGCTGAAATGGCTTGATATTGTTGATAATCGCCTGTCGCATCTGAGCGAACTTGAAAGTTTCCAGGCTGAAGTCAAAGTCCGCGGGTTTAAGCAGGTTCTCCTGCTTGGTATGGGCGGCTCAAGCCTTGGACCGGAAGTACTGGCAGAAACTTTTGGCAAACATGAAGGCTATGGCCACCTGTATGTGCTCGACAGCACAGACCCACAGCAGGTTGCTACCTATGCTGGCAAAATTGATCCGGCTGAAACGCTGTTCATCGTTGCTTCCAAATCGGGCAGCACGCTTGAGCCAAATATCATGCTGGCTTATTTTTATGACCTGGCCAGAAAATCACTGGGCGATAAAACCAGTGCACATTTCGTAGCGATCACTGATCCAGGCTCAAAACTTGAAGCACATGCGAAAAAAGCCGGGTTCTGGAAAATTTTTGCAGGTGAGCCTGAAATTGGCGGTCGTTATTCCATCCTTTCTAACTTTGGTCTTGTACCGGCTGCAGCATCCGGCATTCCGCTCAAAGCGTTCCTTAATGATGCCCTGCATGGCGTACGCGCAAGTGATGCCAGTGCGCCACCAGCTGAAAACCCCGGTGTAACCCTCGGGACTATTCTGGGTGTCGCTGCAACGCAGTATGGACGTGACAAGCTGACCATCATTGCCTCACCTGCGATTGCCAGCTTTGGAGCGTGGATGGAGCAGCTGGTTGCTGAATCAACCGGCAAACATGGCAAAGGTATTATCCCTGTTGATGGTGAAACCCCTGCCGGTCCGGCCCGCTATGGCAAAGACCGTCTCTTTGTCTATCTGCGTCTGGCATCAGCGCATAGCCATGAGCAGGATGAAGCTATCAAAACTCTGATTGATGCCGGTCAGCCCGTGCTGACAATCACCCTGCACAACAAACGCCAGATCGCACAGGAGTTCTTCCGCTGGGAGCTGGCAACAGCTGTTGCAGGTGCTTTCCTTGGCATTGACCCGTTCGATCAGCCTGATGTTGAAGCCAGCAAAATTGAAACCCGCAAGCTGACTGATGCCTATAATAAAACCGGCAGCCTGCCGGCCGAAAAGCCTTTTGCTGAGCATGGTCCGTTTGCTTTTTTTGCTGATGCGGCAAATGCCGGCGCTCTGAAAGGCTCTGATGCCAGATCCATCCTGAAAGCGCATTTCGACCGGGTTAAAGCAGGCGATTACGTTGGGCTTCTCGCTTATATTGAGCGTGATGCCGCCACACTTGAGTGGATTCAGCACAACCGTCTGAAAATCAGAGATGCGAAAACTGTTGCTACGGCAGCCGAGTTTGGCCCACGCTTCCTGCACTCTACCGGCCAGGCCTATAAAGGTGGACCAGACAGCGGCGTTTTTCTGCAGATCACAGCAGATGACAGTCACGATCTGCCTGTCCCGGGCGAAAATTATACATTCGGGGTTGTAAAAGCTGCTCAGGCACGAGGTGATTTTGATGTCCTGGCCGAACGTGGCCGCCGGGCTCTGCGCGTCCATATTCGTGGATCACTGAAAGACGGCCTGGCCTTACTGGCTCAGGAACTCCATGCAGCTGTGTAAAATACAAGACTAAAAAAAGGAATACAGAATGCAGATAGGTATTACCGGACTGGGCAGAATGGGCGGCAATATTGCCGTCCGCCTGACACGCCACGGTCATGATGTTGTCGTTTATGACCGCGACAGCAGTGTTGTTGAAAAAACCGTACAGCGTGCCGAAGCTGGCAAAGCTGTTGCAGCAACCAGCCTTGAAGACCTCGTATCCAGACTGAACGGTCCGAAAAAAATTGTCTGGTCAATGCTGCCCGCAGGCCAGATTACAGAAGAAACCGTCAGCACTCTGAGCGGCCTTCTGACAAAAGGTGATATCATTATTGATGGCGGTAACGCTTACTATAAAGATGATATTCGCCGGGCAAAAACGCTGGCTGAAAAAGGCATCGACTATGTTGATGTCGGCACGTCAGGCGGTGTCTGGGGGCTGGAGCGTGGCTATTGTATGATGTATGGCGGCACACCTGAAGCTGCTGAACATATTGACCCTATTCTGGCTGCTCTTGCACCTGGTCAGGGTGATGTACCCCGCACACCCGGCCGTGACACAGGTAAGAACCTCGACCCCCGTGCTGAGCAGGGTTATCTGTACTGTGGTCCGGCTGGTTCAGGCCACTTTGTCAAAATGGTACATAACGGCATTGAATACGGCATGATGCAGGCTTTCGCTGAAGGCTTTGACGTCATGTACCGCAAAGACTCCCCTCTGCTGGCTGAAGATGAGCGCTTCTCACTCAACATGGCCGACATTGCTGAAGTCTGGCGTCGTGGCAGCGTTGTCTCCTCCTGGCTGCTTGACCTGACAGCCCAGGCCCTGGCAAAAAATGGCGAATTGTCTGAGTTCTCCGGCGAAGTCAGCGATTCCGGTGAAGGCCGGTGGACCATCGAAGCTGCTATTGAAGAAGGTGTGCCTGTACCTGTCATGACGGCAGCACTTTTCACACGTTTCCGTTCACGTACGGATAACACCTTTGCAGAAAAAGTTCTTTCTGCAATGCGCTTTGGTTTTGGCGGACACGTTGAAACTAAATAACAAGTTGCTATGGTAGCGCACCATAACATCAGCAGGACAGAACCCGTATACAGCACCCGCTGTACCAGGTTCTGAGCCTGCAACCTTGCTTGGGAAGGTAAGCCACTATGCCGGTTAATATAAGTGCTTCATCAGGGGAGAGAAACTCTCCCGCCTCCCATATCAGGCTTGTCGTCACAGACATGGACGGCACACTCCTCACACCTGAAAAACAAATCACACCACGCAGCATAGAGACAATCAGCGCTCTGCATGCAGCGGGGGTTCCGGTCTGCCTCGTCAGCAGCCGCCCCCCGGCGGGTATCGAGATGTACCTCGATGCTATCGGCCTGACCACGCCTTATGGCGCGCTTAATGGCGCCAGCGTTTACAATGCTGACCGCTCGATACACACCCAGCTGACCCTGCCCCCTGATGTCATTTCTGACACGCTTGATATGTGCAACGTGCACCATCTGGATACCTGGCTGTTTCGCGGGCATGACTGGCTGATTAAGAACAGTGCCGGCCCTTATGTCGCAACAGAAAAAAGGGTTATCCGTCAGGAACCGGTCATTGTTGATAATTTTGCTGAACATATGTCCGGCATCGGTAAAGTCACCGGATCAAGCACTGATTACACGATGATGCATGACCAGGAGCTTGAAATTGGCCGCCTGATGGAAGGCCGGGCCAGCGTCGCCCGCTCTTCTCAGTGGTATCTCGATGTGACGCCACTCAACGCCAATAAGGGTTATGCTCTGTGTAAAATTGCCGAGATGTATGGTGTGGCACCGCACGAGGTTGCCTGTATTGGCGACATGAATAATGACCTGCCAATGTTTGACAAGGCAGGGCTTGCCATTGCTATGGGACAGACTTCACCCGAAGTCATGGCACAGGCACATTACATCACTGCCTCAAACAGTCAGGAAGGCTGGGCTGAAGCCATGCGCACTCTGGTTCTGCCACGTGCTGTTTCTGTTGAGCAGAAACAATCCTGAACAGCCGCCTCTGCTGGCGTTAACTAATAACACTCCGATCTGAAAAGGTTCTTTCTATGTCAGGACATGACACTGCCTCAGCGCCCGTTGAAATTTTCAAAAATGCGTCTGAAGCCACACATCATCTTGCTGACTGGCTGCTGAAACTGGCCTTAGAAAAAACTGATGGCCCCTTCTCTCTTGCACTTTCAGGCGGGTCAACACCACAGCCACTTTACAGCCTGATGGCCTCTGAACCTTATGTCAGCCGTTTTCCATGGGCACGTATGCAGTTCTTTATCGGCGATGATCGCTTTTTACCTCATGATCATCAGGACAGTAATTATGGTATGTTGCAGCGCCTTCTGTTCTCCCGTGCACCGATCCCGGCAGATAATATCCATCCGATTCCGGCTACAGGCACGGCGGAAGAAGCTGCTAAAAGTTATGAAGCACTGCTAAAACGTTTTTATGGCGCAGACCAGTTTGAAAAAGACCGCCCGCTGTTTGATTTCAACCTCCTCGGGCTGGGTGATGACGGCCATACAGCCTCTCTCTTTCCTGGCCAGCCTGTGCTGAACGAAAAAACCGCCTGGGTTTCAAGCTGCGTGCCACCTGTTGCCCCTTATACACGGGTTACTCTGACATATCCGGCCATTCATGCCAGTCGTCATCTGGTTCTGTTTGTTGAAGGAGCCGGTAAAAAAGAAGCTGTTAAAAAAGTGATGTCGAAAGATCCCTCTTGCCCTGCAAGTGCCATAACAGGCATGGATGATGTGCGCTGGATTCTGGATGAACCAGCAACCCCTGACTGTGTTAAATAATAAGAACAGACAAAGAGAACGACCATGACCACTTCTGCTCCTGACCCCGCATCCGTCTTTAAAAAACAGGCGGCGGAACACGCTGTAACACTGGTCAGAGATGGCATGGTCGTGGGCCTTGGCACAGGCTCAACGGCAGCTTTTGTTGTCGCTGCACTCGGCCGGCGAATCAGGGATGAGAATTTGCACATCAGTGCTATTCCGACCTCTGACGTTACAGAGCAGCAGGCTCTCTCTGAAGGCATTCCTCTGACGACCTTTGGTCAGCACACCGTGCTGGATATTGCTATTGATGGTGCAGATGAGATTGAAACATCCACCCTCAATCTGGTTAAAGGGCGCGGTGGAGCCCTGTTGCGCGAAAAAATTGTCGCCTCGGCCGCAAAACAGCTGGTGATCGTTGCAGACACCAGTAAGTATATGGACCATCTGGGCGAGAGCTGCCCCCTGCCCGTTGAGATTGTGCCTTTTGGCTGGGAACTGACGATCTCTCACCTCGCACGTCTGGGCGCACAGGTTTCCGTGCGCAAAAACCGCGATGGCTCCTTTTACGTCACCGATGAAAAAAATCTGATAGCCGATTGCGTATTCGGCCCGATTACCGATCCGGATGCGCTGAGCCGCAATATCTATGCCATTGTTGGCGTTATCGAACATGGTTTGTTTCTGCATATGGCAGAGCGCGCCATTATCGCCGGCCCTGAAGGTCTTTCGGTTGCCACACCTGGCACCTCAGTACCACAGCACCTTACCTGCTCTCTGCCCCCGGCAACAGGAAAAGAGTCTGCTCTGAGCGTACCCAAACAACTCCTGGTCATTATGGGTGTATCGGGCAGTGGCAAAACAACAATTGCTCTTGGCCTGCAAAATGAGCTGGGCTGGCCGTATCAGGAAGGTGACCACCTTCACCCCAGCCATAATGTTGAAAAAATGGCAGCAGGGACCCCTCTGACCGATGAAGACCGCTGGCCATGGCTGGAACGCTGCCGTGAGTGGATGGAAAACTGTGCCACCCGGCATAGCGGTGCAATTCTCACCTGCTCTGCCCTCAAACGTATCTATCGGGACCAACTGCGGGCATCAGGCCTGAACCCTGTTTTTGTCTATCTTTACAGCACCCAGGACGCTCTGAGCCAGCGCATGGAAAAGCGTAAAGGCCACTATATGCCGGCAACACTTCTCCCCAGCCAGCTTCAGACCCTTGAACCGCCACAGCAGGATGAGCTGTCTATTGCAATAGATGCCGCTGCATCTCCCAGTCAGATTATTGCCACCGTTATTCATAAACTCAGAACTCTCTGATATCAGACTAAAACAGAGTGAGGCATGCCAGTAAATAAGACCCTCCTGAAACGTCAGTTACCAGCACTCGGCCTCATTTGTTCTGCGTTTTGCTTTTCGACAGCAGCAACGGCTTCTGAGCAAAACCGGCAGATAACTGATATGGACGGCACAGTTGTTTCTGTGCCACCTCACCCTGCCTCTATTGCTGATTTATGGTTCGCTCATAACGAAATTCTGGTCATGCTGGGGGCGGCACAAAACATCACAACCTCAGCCGAAAGCCCGGCTGAACACCCATGGCTGTTTAAAATAGCCCCTGCTTTACGACATGCCCGCACAGGAGTGAGACCTGCGGCTGTCAGCCCGGAAGAATTACTGACACAAAAGACAGACCTTGTTTTCGTTTCCGGTCAGGCCCAGGCTGAAAACTTACGCCGCTTTTCCCTCACAACCCTGGATGCACGGTACGTCACATTACCGGCTATGCTGAAGTCACTCGACATGACCGCGCAGGCTCTGAACACTGCCCAGGCACGCGAAACAGCACAGCATTACCGTCAGAAGATGGAAGATACTCTTCTTTTTCTCAAAAAACGTACAGACACACTCGCTGAAAAAGATAAACCCCGGGTACTGCATATTGCCCGCCTCACCCCGCTGCAGATAGATGGCACAGACACCCTCATCAATAGCTGGATTGAAGCTGCCGGCGGGAAAAATGCAGCCACGGTGTCAGGCAACCACCGGCCAGTGAGCTTCGAACAGATTGTCGCCTGGCAGCCCGATATTATCATCTTTGATCCGGCAGCAGGGGCTCCTGATGCTGCCTCTCCCCTCAGAACCCTTGAGGCTTTTCGCAGTAACCGCTGGGCCATCAACCCGGAAGGTGTTTTTCCGTGGGGTCGCTACGGCTGTGAAGCACTGCTTCAGTTAAAATGGGCAGCGAAACTTATTCACCCTGCACTGTTTAACGATGTGGATATACGCAAAGATACCCGTGATTTTTATCAGGATTTTTTCAGATACACCCTGACGGAAGACGACATTAACCGTATCCTCAACGCTCAGCCTCCCGCAGCATTATAACGATGCGCCGCCAGTCTTCCTGGGCCCCTCATCTGGCTGATGGCACAACCTCTCCCGCAGAACGACTGGCAGAAGCCCTGAGTAATGACATCCTCTCAGGGCAGCTTCAGGTCAATGAACGCCTTCCTGCACATCGCGACCTTGCATGGCGCCTTAGCATTGGCATAGGCTCCGTCACCAGAGCCTACGCTATACTTGAACGGCGGGGACTGGTGCGTAGTGTGCACGGCCGTGGCACTTTTGTTGCCGTTGGGCACGAAAATGCTACCACCCGGTTTGATCTGGCAACCAATATGCCGCCGCCTATGTTCAGCAACAAAGCACTCGCTGGAACGCTCACCCGGCTTGCGAAACAGGTCGACCCTGATTTGTTCAATATCTACCCTCCGGTGGCGGGGCATCTCGAACACCGCCGGATTATGGCACACTGGCTTGAAGGGCTTGGCATTGACACACGTGCCGAGCACCTGCTGCTCACATCGGGTGCACAACAGGCATTAAATGTTGCCATCACCGTCATACGCAGACATGCACATTATGCTGTGGTGGAAGAGCAAACATATCCTGGCATGCTGGGGGCTATTCATCAAAACCAGCTTCCTGTTCATGCGGCAAGGATGGATGAAGAGGGTCTTCTGCCCTCCGCTCTCGAAGATATTTTACAGCGTAACAAACATCAGCGCGCTGTTATTTACCTGACCCCCACCATGCACAACCCCACAACGGCAACTATGGAGCTACAACGCCGTCGGGATATTGTTGCACTTTGTAAAAAATTTGATGCTTTGATTATAGAAGATGGTGTTTATCTCTCAGAACGTGACCCATCCCGCCCTGCACTGATGGAACTTGCGCCCGAGCGGACATTTCATGTCAGCAGCCTGTCAAAAATTCTCAGTCCGGGTCTGCGGATAGGCGCTCTTATTCCACCAGCAGATTACATTGAAGCCTGTCACCCTGTATTGCTGGCCTCATCACTGATGATTGCCCCACTTTCTTACGCAATGATGGCCCAGTGGATGGAAAACGGCACGGCAGAAAGTGTAAGACACTCTTTACTGCACGAAGCCATACGTCGCCAGAAACTCGTTCTGACCGAACTGCCACAGGCTGTTACCCCACGCCACCATGCCTTTCATGTCTGGATGCCAGTCTCTGCCACGCTGGCCCCTCATGTCATTCAGCAGGCACATGCTCTGGGCATTTCTCTTCCCCCGGCCACAGCATTTCAGGCGACTTCAGCACCGGCAGCGACCGGTATACGCCTGGCACTGGGGAATATCAGCTTTCGTGCACTACCTGAGGCACTCAGACGTATACGCTCGGCCTGTATGCATGCTGAAGAAATAGTGTCACGTGACACTATTCCAATATACTAAAAGTGTCTCTTTCAGTTAGGCTCCTCTCATGCCAACGTGCGGAGAAAGCCAGTGCGCCAGACCTCTCAGGGGGTGACAATTGTCGCCTCATTTTACCTTAAGAAAGACTATCTCGACGTTGCTTTACCCGTTGTCGCGGCTTGTGTACGGGCCTCCTGCCAGGAGGCAACAAATTTTTCCTACACCTGTCGCCGGGATATCAATAACCCGCTGCATTTTGTCTTTATCGAACACTGGCAAAGCATGGAGGCAATTCAGGAACATGAAAAACAGCCTCATTTTTTAGCACTGAAAGCTATGCTGGAACGTGGCTCGGAAGGTCCATTAACTGTGACTTTCCTTAAAGACATAACGGCTCCTGCCTGAAAACGAGGCACAGCATAATGACACTCTGCGTCTACCTTCTTGGCACAGCCGACACAAAGTCTGAAGAACTCGATTATCTCCGCGCTGTTCTGACAGAACGCGGTGTGAGCACCAGAGTTGTGGATGTCAGCACGGGCGAAGTCTCATACCAGGCAGATATCAGCGCACGCACTGTTGCCAGTCATCACCCTCAGGGCGCTGAGGCTGTTTTTTGCGGTGAACGTGGCCGGGCAATAACCGCTATGTCTGAAGCACTGAGACACTTTCTGCCCGGCTGTGACACTCTGGGCGGCGTTATCGGGATTGGAGGTTCAGGCGGTACAGCCATTGTTGCGCCTGCTATGCAGAGTCTTCCCGTCGGATTACCCAAAATTCTGATCTCAACCGTCGCTTCAGGTAATATTGAGCCATATGTAGGTGAATCAGATATTGCTATGATTTATCCTGTGGTTGACCTGCAGGGTTTAAACCGTATTTCACGCACGGTTCTGGCAAATGCCGCCAATGCCATGAGCGGGATGATACACCACCACTATACCCCGCCTGCCGATACCAGACCGGCGATTGGCATTACCATGTTTGGTGTAACCACCAGCTGCGTTGCCAAAGCAGTACGTACACTCGGGAGCAGCTTTGAGTGTCTGGTTTTTCACGCTACCGGCTCAGGTGGAAGATCAATGGAACGCCTTGTGGCACAAGGTATGCTGCGTGGTGTGCTTGATGTCACGACAACAGAGTTCTGTGACTTCGTCGCCGGTGGGATTTTCCCCTGCACAGCCGAACGTCTTGAAAGTATTGCTCAGACGGGTGTCCCGTATGTTGGCAGTTGCGGTGGTCTCGACATGGTCAATTTCGGGGCCATAGAAACTGTACCTGAGCACTATCGTGACCGGGTTCTGCTTCAGCATAATCCGTTTATCACCCTGATGCGCACCACACCGGCAGAATGCCGGCAAATAGGACACATAATCGGAGAACGTCTTAACCGTTGCGATGGTCCTGTGCGTTTTTACTACCCGGAAGGCGGTTTTTCTCAGCTTGACTGCCCCGGCCAGCCTTTTCACGACCCGGCAGCTGACAGCGCTTTTCGCGATGCGCTGCTTGACACCCTCAGACAAACAAAACAGCGGCGTTTTATCAGTCTGCCACTGACAATTAATGATCCGGCTTTTGCTCAGGCAATGGCGGATGAACTCACTCAGCTTTTCAGGGAGCATGAACATTATGCCAAAAATTGAACGTAATCTTATCCTCGGCCGCCTGCGTAAACTCATCGACGCCCGTAAGCCTATTATTGGTGGTGGTGCCGGCACAGGTCTTTCAGCAAAATGTGAGGCAGCCGGTGGCATTGACCTTATTGTTATTTATAACTCTGGCCGCTACCGCATGGCAGGACGCGGCTCTCTTGCCGGGCTTCTGGCCTATGGCAACGCGAACCAGATTGTTATGGAAATGGCACGCGAAGTTCTGCCTGTAGTACCCGATACCCCCGTGCTGGCAGGTGTTAACGGCACTGATCCTTTCATCAATTTTGATGTTTTTCTTGATGATCTGTCACGTGCAGGCTTTTCAGGGATTCAGAACTTCCCGACAGTTGGTCTGATTGACGGTAATTTCCGCAAAAACCTTGAAGAAACCGGCATGAGCTACAGCCTGGAAGTCGATGTGGTTGCCCGGGCGCATAAAAAAGACATGCTTACAACGCCTTATGTCTTTGACACCGAGCAAGCCAAAGACATGGCCCGCGCAGGTGCTGATATTCTGGTGGCTCATATGGGGCTAACCACAGGCGGCAGTATTGGCGCTGAAACCGCCTTTACTCTGGAAGATTCTATCAAGCTCATTAATGAAATTTCTGAGGCTGCCAAAAGTGTACGCGACGATGTTATTCTGTTGTGCCATGGCGGACCAATTGCCATGCCGGCTGACGCGCAGAAAGTACTGAACGCATGCCCTGACTGCCATGGTTTCTATGGCGCTTCGAGCATGGAGCGACTACCTGCTGAAACAGCGCTGATTGAACAAACACAAACTTTTAAAGCAATGACCCGATAAATCATTAACCGGGAACGGCTGATTTTTGCTCCTGGATAGCAGCAGAAATCAGCCGGCTCTATGCCAATCCTCGACCGTATCGTCAGGGGCGGGAAAGTATGAACAACCTATCATCTGCGCCTCCTCAGCGTGCGTCTCCGACATCTTTGACTGAGGTATCAGCCATACCCTTCACCCAGTAACCAGAAGCCTTGATCCACTTTGCCGGAATTTTACATTCTTCCAGCAGATACTGACGGATAGCCTTTGCTACTTGAGCTTCGGCTCCGACCCAGACGAAAGTCCGCTCCGGGATTTGAAGATTTTTTAAAACATCAAGAATGGCAGCAGCGTCATCTGCCATATCCATGGATCGATGAACCCAGTGTCCTGCATGCCTCGCATCCGTGACGAATACCTGTTCGTCTTCAGCTCCAGGCACAGCAATGACAGTAGTGACGGAAGCCCCGGCATGAAACTCCTCGACACGTCGACCAATTGCAGGCAGCGCTGTTTCATCGCCGACCAGAAGCCAGTGGTCGATTACGCCGGAGATCATCTGGGAACCACGTGGCCCACCAATTTCAAGCCGATCACCAGGCTTGGCGGTCCGTGCCCAGGCCGCTGCTGGCCCACCATGGTGGTTAACGAAATCCAGAATCAAAGTGCCATTTTGCGGATCATAACGGCGCGGCGTGTAATCGCGACGGGTCGGAGCACCATCCAGACCGGGGATGAAAATCTTGATATGATCATCGGGAGAGGGACTGCTGAATCCATTAGGCTCAGGACTCATTCTTTGAGATAGAAAATGAAGCTTGCAGCGATATGGATTGCGGAC
>NZ_JOMN01000044.1:0-4062 GCF_002153485.1 Acetobacter sp. DmW_043
GCCGCCCCTGATCATCGCACATGGCATGCAGTTTTGAGTTCAGACCGCCTTTTGTGCGTCCGATATAGCGGGGAAAAGCCCTTTTTTAAGCAGAGAGGCTGCCGTTCTGTGTGCTTTGAGATGTGTGGCATCGATCATCAGACGCTTCGAACGACCCGCCTGCTCTGCCAGGGTTTTAAAAATCCTGTCAAAGACACCCAGGCGGCTCCAGCGAATGAAGCGATTATATAAAGTCTTGTGCGGGCCATACGCTTTGGGAGCATCTTTCCACTGAAGCCCGTTGCGGATCACGTAAACGATCCCGCTCAGAACACGCCGGTCATCCACGCGAGGCATGCCGTGCGCCAGAGGAAAAAATGCCTCCATCTGACGCTCAGACAACAAAAATACATCACCCACAGGCTCATCCTCCATCGGTAAGCCTATGAATCACAATCTCTCGCTCAGTTCAATAAATTAACAGGTCCAGAGCCTAGGTATTAGGTAAAAATATCAGGGCTCCTGAGGAAAACAGGCTGACCTTCATTGGCAAGCTCGTTGAGTCATAATCTCTCGCTGACTTCAGAAGATTAATGCGTCCTGCCCCTGGTATTACAGTCGCATTTTACACCTGACCGGCATGCTCAAAATAACGAGCCGGTGTTTTACCGAGCGCTTTTTTAAACATCTGAATAAATGCCGTAACCGATTCATAACCTAATGCTTCAGAAACCTTCTGAACGGCAACTCCTTTAGCAAGCTCCCGTAACGCTATAATCAGCTGAAGCTGCTGACGCCAGCGGCCGAAGGTCAGTCCGGTCTCCTGTACAATCAGTCGCGCGAGAGAGCGTTCGCTCAAAGCAACACGCTCGGCCCAGATTGCCATTGTTGCTCTGTCAGCAGGATTACTGGTGAGCGCTTTTGCTATTTCCCTTACTTTCGGATGATCAGAAACAGGCAGGTTCAGCCGCTCCTCTGGCATAAGGGTCAGTTCATCAAGCAGCACTCTGACAAGCCGAGCTGTGTGACTATTAGCGCTGTAGTCAGAGGAAAGACCTGCAAGATGAAGAATCATCTCACGTACAATGGCTGATATTCCCAAAGTGCAGCAATAATCAGGTAAAGCAGCAGCACCGGGTTCAACAAATAAAAAAGCAAGGTGAGCATTATCTGTTGCACGATTGCTGTGTACCACCCCGCCAGGCACCCATACACCACAATTGGGAGGTACGATCCAAATACCATTGGCAGCTGTAAAAGTTACCGCACCATGTAACGCAAGAATAAGCTGCCCCTTACGGTGCGTATGTGCCGGAGCATCAAGTTCATAACGCGTAAACTCCAGACTGAGCGCGATGGCTGGCTGGTAAGATGTATCGGGATCAAAATCTTCAGGAGCAATCTGAGAGGGCAACATCGTTATTCTGTTATTTTTGGCAGGATAAAATGATTATCAGTCATTATATCGCAATTCATATAAGCGAAAAATAGCTATAACAGTGAAAGAGCCTTACGGCACCTACACTGGAACAGATTTTTTATGAAGAAAAATTTCTCATCATTCATGGTATCGCGACCAGTGCTTCTTATCACCGGTATTTTGCTTATTGCCACCAGTCTGCGCGCGCCCGTTACAGGAATTGCGCCTTTACTCACGATGATCCATAAAACTTTCGCACTGACCACCTTCGCAACTGGCACACTAACAACCCTGCCACTGCTGGCTTTTGCTTTTGCATCACCCTTTTGCGTGTTGCTGGCAAGGCATTATGGTCTTGAACGCAGCCTGATGCTGGGCCTGGTGCTTATTACATCTGGTATTTTTATAAGATCATCCGGAACAGTCTCGATGCTATTTGCCGGTTCAGCGGTTATCGGGCTGGGTATTGCTATTGCTAATGTTCTTCTGCCTGCATTGCTGAAACGAGATTTTCCCAAAAATATTACAACGTTAACCGCTGTCTATGCTTTTGTTTCTGGCGTAGCGGCAGCTGTATTTTCAGGTTGCGTTGTACCTCTTGCCACTCTGCCCTCTTCAAACTGGATGCGTGCCTTAGAGCTTTTTGCCATTCTGCCTTTACTGACAATTGCTGTCTGGCTGCCGCAACTACGTAACCATACTCAGCCAGTTGCCGAAACTGCTTCTCCACAGACGTTTCACACGAAAATATGGCAATCTTCTCTGGCATGGTATGTCACGCTATTTCTGGGTCTTAACTCACTGATTTATTATACAGTCATTACCTGGCTGCCCAATATTCTGACCGCAGCAGGCTATTCACTTCAGGAAGCGGGATCTCTTCATGGACTAACGCAGCTAGCCACGGCCATTCCGGGTCTGGTGCTTGTACCCACACTACACCGCTTTAAAAACCATAAAGTCATGGCAGCCGGGACGACCATCATTACAGGCATTGCTTTACTGGGACTACTTTGCTGGCCGCATCACGCGACTATCTGGACAACGCTTTTTGGTTTTGGCACCGGAGCAAGCTTTATTATGGCTTTATCTTTTATTAGTCTCAGAGCTGGCACTGTACGCCAGGCAAGCGCTTTATCAGGGATGGCACAAACCATTGGCTACACCATTGCCGCAGCGGCGCCACCACTTGTTGGTGCACTGCATGATACATCCGGCAGCTGGTCTGCCCCTGTCGCACTGTGTATTACAACCTGCGGCATTATGGCAGTATGTGGATATGCAGCGGGTAGTTCTCGCCAGCTATAACCATATTATTTACCCTCATATCTGACCAGAAACGACAAAACATGGCAGGCAGAATTCGGCCCGCTGTCTGAAGCCATTCAGCGGGCGACACGGTGTACAGAAGGCTCGTGAAAGAAGACTACGAGCGCTGCACTTCAACACTCGCTGCAATGCACACCATTGCCTTCGCAGGTTTCATGCTGAAAAACGTAATACGACTGCTCATACAAAGTGAATAACACCCTCCAGGAGGAGAGTGCCGCGATGACAACAGGGCCTTGTTGTACGACAGGACTGTAGCCAGCACACGACTGATGCTTGGTTGTTCATGTTTCCTGCATATGCGATCCTCCCTCGAATTTTATCTTGGAGCATCTTCCGGCTCAGCCCGGAGGATTCCTGATTCCAAAAGGACAGTCTCGTGGATCTCAGCCAGAAAATTGCAGATTACGGCGCTGATGCCGTACGTTTTTACGCCAGAATGGCAAAACTTGATTACGATAATGAAGTCCGGGAAGAATTTGTAAGCTCATGGATAGCAAGGAAGCTATTCGAGAACGATGGACTAACTGTTCACGTCGAGCGGGAATACACCAGGATAATACGAGATCTTAAGAACGAAGTGACCTCGACAGATATTTCCAGTATGGGAGGCTGGCGCGCAGATATTGCCATTTACGGCCCTGACGGTTCCCCCCTGTCGATCATCGAAGTCAAGATCTGCGATGAAGGCGACCGTGGTGGCACGGCAGTATTGAGAGACCGTGAAAAAATCAACGTGCTCAGTAAGCGGGTAAAGATTGATACCTATCTTGCTATCCTGCTCACGGACATTAATGACACAAACAAATGCGCTGATCGTCGTCAGTGTCTGGAGAAGAAGCTGCCCGGAAGCTTCACAGGCGACAGTGGAGCAATTCGTGCACTGAACGGGGAGTGGGAATGGCAGTTTTTGGCCGGAAAGTGGTGAAATCTTTCACCTTCCCTTTCTTCTCTGTTTTCAGGGGAGGGGGTATGATCCTGAGATCGTAGAACGCAGCCCTTTTATCTTCGGGTGCCGGACATGGTTCACCCACGAGAGGCTCTTTATTGCAGAGAGAGTGTTGTTGTGATTCACAGGCTTACCGATGGAAGGTGAGCCTGTGAATGATGCATTTTTGCATTCTGAACACCAGATGAAGCGGATTAAGCCGCTTCATCTGGTGTAATACTTGAGTGAAGCTGTATATAACTTCGGTATCTGTGCCAAATCCGTACCGCTTTATACGGATGATAATTTTATATAATAAAATCAAATAATTATATAAAATAATAACTACCTTGACATGGTAGGGGTCGTAGGTTCAATCCCTGCTGCGCCCACCATTCCTGTCGCA
>NZ_JOMN01000045.1:0-9873 GCF_002153485.1 Acetobacter sp. DmW_043
CATGTCCGCAATCCACATCGCAGCAAGCTTCATCTTCTATCTTAAAGAATGAGTCCTGAGCCTAATGATGACGGAGTATAAGTCGGCCATGCTTCAAGGTTGGTGGATTTTCTCGGCAAGGAAGAAAACGCCATGCAGCGTTGAAACGACCATTGAAGCGAGCGTGAACGTCAGAGTGAGGCCGACAGCGCCTTTCACGATCAGCCACGGCCATGCCACACCCGTCCAGCAGACTATCGCAGCCTGCAACACGTGGATGGACGGCGCGAAGGCGTTAATGGCCATAAACGCCAAGCACAAGCCGAACGACAGGATCACGAGATACGAAAATAGGTAGGACAGGAACAACCGTCGCGTCAGTTTCACCAGCACCTGTTGCCCGCGCACTCGCATTTCCACTTCCGGCGCTGGCGCTGGCATTTCATGGTCCATCGTCGCGCTACCGAACGTAGCAACCGCCGCTAGGCCAGCAAAATAGAAGCCGGGCAGCGTCGAAACGAGCGTCAGCACGCTTCCCACAAGGCCGCTAGAACCGACAAGCACGGGTTTCACGGGGAGCACGGCATAGAACGCACCAGCTAGGATCGTCAGCAATAGCGGAAGCCACGTCGTATAGGTCCGCATCTCGCCATGCGATATACCCCGGTAAGCGAAGCCGCGGCTTAATTCATATATAAGCTGTTTCAGCACCTTATATCGTCCGTTGAGCCAAAAACTCGGGGATCGCCATAGCTTGGAAATGAACAACGATCTGCATAGCAGAGAAGTCCAAGAGCGGAAAGATGTTTGTTACTTCGAATGACTTGATATACATCTCCTCTAAAGGGTTGCCAGTATTAGAGTCAATTTCGACTGTAACCGATCTATCCTGCCCCGGAACTTTGTAACTTACCTTTGCAACGCCGTAATCACGCGAATTTGCTTGGAAAGTTTGAACTAGTGATTGCCAGAGATTGGCCGGAAGATTGTTCTGGTTGATCTGAAGGCGCAGTTCCGACTCTTTCTTTGTAAGATACCCCGCACCAGCTATCGGAGCGACCGCCTCCACTTTCACAAGTGAAATGCCGGTGATTCGGCCGTTGTTTATGTCGGCAATAAGCGTGTCGGACGGTCGCCCGCGTAGTTCGATATGCGGGCAGCAGCGGTCAGTTCGTGGCAGACCTTGACGGGTCAAGCCGCCTGCCGGGTGCGGATACGAGAACGATGATGCGTCGTCTTTGAACTCGAATTTCAGCAGCTTCGACAGTAAACGTTGCACCAAGCTAGAAGCGATGCCCGAAACGCGCTCTATGGCGCACGCATATACGTTGGGAAAACCTTGTTCTTGTGCCGTGGAAATCAGGACGTGACAGGCAAAGTCTGCGCCTTGGTTCGGACCTTTGGCGTGAATGTTAAAGATACCTGCTACAGGATCGGACGTAACGGCGTTAGGCGCGGTCTTGTCGGACAATCGCACAAGTAGCGTGATGAACTGTTGGGCCGCATCAATGTGAATATCGCCCACAAGCATTGTCGCCGTGTCGGCGCGTATGGCATACGTCCGCCCTGTATCCTTCATCCGCTGGAAAATGGGAACAAGGTTGTCCATCGTTGGAATGGATGCACCATCCTTCCTCGCACCGATTTCAAGATCGTAGATATAAAACTGCCGACGATCATTCTGCATTCAACGAGTCCCCGCTTTGCTCAAACGCATATAACGATGCCCAACTGCACGCCGGTAAAGGCCATGTTCCATCGCTCACCTATCCCTCCAAATCACGCCACTACAAGTGCTTCCGCCTGCCGCAGCACTAGCTTGACGGCCTCTGATGCCAAATCCGGCGGATAGCCATGTCGATGCAAAATCCGTTTGATCGCCACACGCATTTTTGCCCTGACATTTTCCCGCTTCCACCAATCAACACCAGCGTTGTTGCGCACCGTGCTCACCAACTCCGTTGCAATCACCCTCAGCTCCTGATTGCTCATCACCTGCACGGCGCTCTCATTCTGAGCGAGCGCGTCATAGAACGCGCGCTCGGCTGCATTCAGGCCATCCTCGGGCTCGTTGCGTAGATCCTTGGCTAGCGCGATCAGTTCTTGAAGGATCTGAAGGGCATCAACGCTGCGATTGTGGTACCGAGCGATCGCTTCTTCCAACCGGGACGAGAAAGCCTCCTGTTGGACCACGTTAGTGCGCGTCCGTGCCTTGATCTCGCCATTCAACAACTTCTTCAACGCTTCCACCGCCAGATTGCGGTGCTGCATGTTCTGAAGTTCGAGCATGAAGGCGTCGGACAGAACGCTGATGTCCGGCCGATCGAATCCGCAGGCCTCTAGGATATCGACCACCTCTGTCGATGCCACGGCGTTGTTGACCAGTTGCTGGATCGCGAAATCGGTCCCGCCATCATTGCGACCGCCGCCTACATCCAGCTTGCCGAGGCTTGATCGGACAGCAGCGAAGAACGCCACCTCCTCCGCATGCTCGGTCGCCTGAGGACTGCCCGATGCCAGCTTGTAAGCTTTGACGAGAGCCGCGACAGCATCATGGAAACGCTTCGGTCCCGCGTCGCTGTCGCGATATTGAGCCAGAACGTGCTCTATCGCGCCCGGGAGCACGGCCAGACGCTCACTCGGGGCACCATGCAACGCGGCACCATAGTCAAAACCATGGAACTGCGTTCGTGCCACATCCAGAGCGTCCAGAAAGGCAGCGACCGCTTCGGCTTCATCAATGCCGGTCTGAGCTTGGTCGGTCTGCGAGTAATGCGCCAACGCCGCCTTCAGCTCCGCCGCAATGCCGATATAATCCACCACCAGACCCGCAGGCTTGTCGCGGAACACGCGGTTTACGCGAGCGATGGCCTGCATCAGCCCGTGCCCCTTCATCGGCTTATCGACGTAGAGCGTGTGCATGCACGGCGCATCAAAGCCTGTCAGCCACATGTCGCGCACAATGACGAGTTTCAGCGGATCGGCAGGGTTTTTGAACCGATTGCGGATCGCCTCCTGCCGGGTCTTGGAGCGAATATGCTGCTGTAGCGCTGCCGGGTCGGTCGCCGAACCGGTCATCACCACTTTGACATTGCCGGTATCGTCTGTGTCACCGTGCCAGTCTGGCCGTGCGGCAATGATGCGATCATAGACCTCGGCGCAGATGCGGCGGCTCATGCAGACAATCATCGCCTTGCCGTCCATCGCCTCTAACCGGGCATCAAAATGGGTAAGGATGTCCTGAACTACCGTATCAAGGCGTTTATCCGCCCCGACCAGCGCTTCAACCCGTGTCCATTTCTTCGCGGTCGCACTGGTCTGATCTTCGGCCAACATCTCGGTTGCTTCGTTGAAATCGTCGTCCAGTGTCGCGGCGATCTCGTCATCGAGCGTGATCTTCGCGACCCGCGCCTCGTAATAGATCGGCACGGTTGCTCCGTCTGAGACCGCCTGTGCGATGTCATAGACGTCGATATAGTCGCCGAACACACCGCGCGTATCAGCGCCCACCAGCTCCACCGGCGTGCCGGTAAAGGCCACATACACCGCGTTCGGCAACGCCTTGCGCAGTTGATAGGCAAGACCGTGGCGAATCTCGCCGGTTTCCTTGTTCAGCTTGGCCTCGAACCCGTATTGCGTGCGATGCGCCTCATCCACCAGCACCACCACGTTGGAGCGTGCGGTCAGCTCCGGGAAAGTCTCGCCGGTTTCCGGGCGGAACTTCTGGATGGTGGAAAAGATGATACCGCCGACATTGCGATCCAGCAGGCGACGCAGATCCTCGGTGCTGTCGGCCTGTACCGGCTCCTCCCCCAGCAGATCCTTGCAGCGCGCAAAGGTCGCGAAAAGCTGGTTGTCCAGATCGTTGCGATCGGTCAGCACCAGCAGCGTCGGGTTCTCCATCGCCGGGTGATGCATGACGCGGCCGGATAGGAAGGTCATCAGCAGGCTCTTGCCCGAGCCCTGCGTGTGCCAGATCACACCGGCTTTGCCGTCGCCCGCACGGGCGATCAGGATCGTCTCGCACGCCTTTCGCACCGCGTGAAACTGATGATAGCCCGCGATCTTCTTGATCGGCCCCTTGCCCTCATCCTCGAACACCACGAACCAGCGAAGCATATCGAGCAGCACCTGCGGCGCCAGCAGACCTTTCGTCAGCGTCGAAAGCTCCAGCTCCGAGCCCTTCGGCACCAATGTTGTGCCGTCCACCGTGCGCCAGCTCATGTAGCGATCAAAGCCCGCCGACAGCGAGCCGTAGCGCGCATGTAGCCCGTCTGAAATCACGGTCAGCAGACTGGTACGAAACAGGTCCGGGATATCGGCTCGGTAGGTGTCGATCTGGTTCCAGGCGGCCTTGATATCTGCGCCAGCAACGCCTTTCAGCTCCACCACCACCAGCGGCAGGCCGTTGAGGAACAACACAACATCGGGGATACGGGCCGTCTTGCCCACCACATCAAACTGACGCGCTGCGCGCCAGTCATTGGCCGCGTTGGTCCAGTCGATCAACTGCACGCGGGCGTTGCGCTCCTCGCCGTCGCGGAAGAACGTCACCGGCACGCCATGAACCATCAAATCATGGAGGCGACGATTTTCCTGCACGATGTCGGAAGCGAATACGCTGTCGGTGACGCGCCGGGCGGCATCCTCTAACGCAGTTTTCGGGACATCCGGGTTCAGCCGCGCCAGACTTTCCAGCAGAACTGCAGCGAGGATCGTCTCGCGGAAGCTTGCTCGGAGCGGCTCCTTTACCTCGGGTGAGACATCCGTCCCATCTGCCAGACTGTAGCCGAGCGGTGCGAGGCTCTCCATGAAATGCGTTTCAAGCTGAGCCTCGCTGATCCAAGCCATCAGTCTTGTCCTTCTTCTGGCAAGCCAAGAGACTGTCCGGCCTGCCGCAATGGCGTCTGGATCGCTTGGATAAGTGCTTTGAGGTGGTCGGAAAGCCACTGAGCCATCTCAGGCCACTGTTCCTTGTCGTAACCGTCGAAAGTTTTGGCGAGGAAAATACGGCAGGCCTTCTTATCGTCCATTCTTCGCCATTCTAAGGACTGACCAAATGCCTCCTCGATCTCATTTCTACGCTCGTAAAGCTGGTCAAAGATCCGCTTGTTTTCAAACGCCTCAAAACGAGACAGCGACAGTTCCACCCGCGCCTCCCGATGGCTGAACACCATCGAGAACGGACATGACCTTACCCCCGATCCTGCATTGAGCCAGTGATCCCGGGACGGACTGACGTTCGCGTAAAGAGCAATATGATCCTGTTTCAGGCGTTCAAGGGCGACCGCCCAGAACTGGAGCCTCAGTTCATGCGCTCGTTGGCGTGTACCCTGTGCAGCCGTCTCTTCAACTTCTTTCGATGAGATACCAATCATGTAATCAGCAGCTTCAGGCGGCGGGATAATCTGCTGCAAATCCAAAAAGAGTTCTTCGGCGTGGGAATAAGGCGTCACGCGAAAACATTGGGCACGAATGCCGCGGCTGATAAGCCACATCACCGTGGCCGTTACCTCTCGGCGGAAATGAGCCGCCACAAAAATCATGCGTTGGCCATTGCCCGGGTTAAGGCCAGCTTCTTGCAAATCTTCGACGTCGAGAAATTCGCATATTTTTTCGCTTGCTGAACCGCCTTCGCAATATCGATCAAGATATTTCTGATAGATTTCGACGATCTGTCCTGTCTTCAGGGTCGATATATAAGCCGTATATTTTAACGCCTGCCATGTCACGTCCCGGCCGGAGTCATCAAGCTTGTTTTCGATAACGACAAGATTACCCTCCTTATCGAGGGCAAGGAGATCCAGTCGCTCTCGGGTTTCATCAAAACCGTCAAACTCCTTCTGTAGGATCAGCAACTCCTCTCCGAGCGCATCCGGCTGGTGAACAAGCCATTCCTGCAGATGGTCGCGCTCACGGAAGGCGAGTTCGCTGAAGCTTTTCTGAGTGAGCCGTGAAATGCGATTGGACAAACGATCGATACGGTACATCAGGCGGCTTCCTCGGCCACTTTGCGGGCTGCGCCGACGCGAATCTCACCGGACATGAGGCGAGGGAGAAGCGTGTCGCGCAAATTGGCGAGGCTACGGTTCTCTAATTGTCGTTGAATGGCGGCGTCAAAAAGAGGGCGAATTGCTTTATCAGCGACATCCAAAATTACCTTAGGAGGTAAAGCAATTTTCGCTTCAGCGAGATGATGGCGTTGAATGTGACCCATCGTCGTGGCTTTTGACGCTGCGATCATCCGAAACTCATCCATATGCAAATCAACAGCGAAAAAATGAAACCACTGCGGCACGAGTGAAGATTTAACTTTGAATAAGTGTTGATTGAGCGCTCCCCGCCCATCGACCCAGACTTTTTGAAGCAATGAGCCAGACCAAGAGAAAAGTACGTCGCCATCGTTAATTTTGTATTTGTCTGGAACTCCAGCGGAAGCTCTGCCCGAAGTCGCCGTAACGCCACTCCGCAGCTCCGCAATTTTGATAACTGGCAAGGACAGCTCGCCTTCTACGGCTGGATATTTTTGTAACGCCGCTCCGTTCAGAAACTCAGCAATTTCATCGAGACCCCGTTGCCTCCAGCCCTCCGGCAGCCCATCCTCGCCGAAGCTGTCGGGAAAGAGTGCGGCTGTGGCGGCGTCCATGTGGGCGGGCGCGCGATCCTCGGCGCGGGCGCGCACCGGATCGAAATCCACGAACCACGAGCGATAGAGCGCCCTCGCCATCTCCTCCAGCGTCGTCGCCGCCTTGCGGTTCAGGTCGATTTTGTTGTCCAGCGCACCGAGAGTGGCTGCAATCTCCCTTTGCTCAGCCAAGACCGGAAGATCAAAGCTGAATGAGAGGATATCTCTCCCGCTAACATGAGGAACGGCGGTTCCAGTGGTGATATTCAAGATATGCTCAGTGAACTCAGCGGATCCAATGAGATACCGAAGATAGCCACCGTCGATTTTTTTGGTGCCACGCAAACGCGCAACTCGTTGCACGAGCAAGCACGGCAAGTCGTCTAACGATACGGCCGCATATTTTAGACCCGCTTCGATCCATGGACGATCCATGGCCAAAACTACATCGCCCTCTTGCAAAGCAAATTTCGCGGCTTCGTTGATTCGGTCCTTGGGCCAAAATTTTGCACCTCCCCACCGCAACGAACCTTGGCCGATGTTGTCTCCGCGAAGAAGCTTAGTCCCCGCAGAACAATAATCTTTGCTTTTAAAGGGAAAACCAGTTTGATAATCAGCAACATCCCCAAGCGAAACTTTAGCTGGCATCTTCATCCCAACGCCCCAAGCCGTGCTTCAATCTCAGCCTCTAACCGCTGCCCTTCAGCAAACTGCTCACGAAGCGCTCCCATCAGCCGATCAAACTTCTCCTCGAAAGGCTCATCGTCATCCTCCGCTGCGCCCGCACCGACATAGCGACCCGGTGTCAGGGCAAAGTTGTGGCCCTCAATCTCAACCAGAGTTGCCGATTTGCAGAAGCCTGGTACGTCTTCGTAAGCTCCCTCCCGCGCCTCGCCACGCCACGCGTGATAGGTGGCAGCAACACGGCGGATCTCGTCTTCCGACAGTTCTTTCTGCTTGCGCGAGCCGGGCACCAGCGCGCCCATCTTGCGGGCGTCGATAAACAGCACCTCGCCGCGCCGATCGCGCAGCTTCTCGTTCATGGCGACACCGTTGGACTTGTCTTTGGCCAGAATCCACAGGCACGCGGGAATCTGCGTGCCATAGAACAACTGCCCGGGCAGCGCGACCATGCAATCCACCGCATCGCCTTGCACCAGCGCCTGCCGGATTTCGCCTTCACCGCCAGACATGGACGACATGGAACCGTTGGCCATGACCACGCCGCCGATCCCAGCCGAGGACAGGTGCGCGTGGATGTGCTGGATCCAGGCGAAGTTGGCATTGCCTACTGGCGGTGCGCCGAAGCGCCAGCGGGCGTCTTCGCGCAGCAGGTTGCCCGACCAGTCCGAAATGTTAAACGGTGGATTGGCGAGGATGTAGTCGAAACGTTCATCCGGGAATTCGTCGCGCAGCAACGTGCCTTCGGAATTCCAGCGGATATCGGCAAAGATCGAGCGGATGGCCAGGTTCATCCGCGCCAGACCGAAGGTGGTGTGGTTGCGCTCCTGCCCGTAGATGGCAATATCGTCGGTGCGGCCCTGATGGGCGTCGATGAACTTTTCCGACTGCACGAAGAAGCCGCCCGTGCCGCAGCATGGATCATAGACGCGTCCACGGGTCGGCTCGATCATCTCGATCAGGGTATCGACCACCGATTTTGGTGTATAGAATTCACCGCCGCGCTTGCCTTCGCTGCTGGCGAACTCGCCGATACAGTATTCGTAGATGCGCCCGATCAGGTCGAAATCAGCGCGAGTGCCATCAAGCTTGAGATTTGAGAACAGGTCGATCAGGCCCGAGAGCATGGCGCGGTCGATGCTCTCGCGACCAAAGACCTTTGGCAGCGCGCCTTTAAGACTGGGATTCTTAGCTTCGATCTCACGCATGGCGTCATCGATCATCACGCCAATGCGGGCGTCCTTCGACTGCGCAGCGAGTGAAGACCAGCGGGCATACGGCGGCACAAAAAAGGTGTTTTCGGCCAGATATTCGTCGCGGTCTTCCGGATCGCCGCCCTCCTCGGCAATCAGATCATGCCGTCGCGCAAAGGCCTCGGAGACATAGCGGAGGAACAGCAGGCCAAGCGCGATGTGCTTGTATTCCCCGGCGTCCATCGCGCCGCGCATCTTGTCGGCGGCGGCGAAGAGGATTTTTTCGATGCTCAATGTGGTCTCCGAGATAGCATTCTTGTGATTCCTTGGGAGCGGCTATGTGCGCTGAACGTCATGGGTGCCGTGGGGCCACGACACCGACATGCTTGTACAGGGTAGTTCGGGACACGCCGTAGCGCCTTAATCTCGCGGACCTGCTTCTCTCCAAGCTTCGGTTTGCGGCCGCCAGAGCGGCCTCTGGCACGCGCTGCGGCCAAACCAGCATGGGTCCGCTCTCGGATCAGACTGCGCTCGAATTCCGCGAGGGCCGCAAACACGTGGAAGACCAGCTTTCCCGCCGCGCTGTTCGTTTCAATCTTCTCGGTGAGGCTCTCGAATCCAATTCCAGAGCGCTCCAGCTCTAGGCGCGAGGCGTTCTTTCCGCTTGCCGTTTCTTCATAGATGACATGGCACCCAGCCTGCTGAAGCGCATCGCGCTGCAAGTCCAGATGCTGGTCCTCCGTGGAGACCCGTGCATAGCCGATTCTCTGTTTCATTGACACAACCGGGACGTTGAAAACTTGACGAGAATGTTAACTCGACAATTGGGGTTCGGATAGTCTCGGGTGTCATTTTTTGATGTGTGCGGAAAACCACCGTTTTCTGGGCACTCTTCAATAATTTATTGCATCAAACTCAGACCGCAATACCTACACCAAGCCTGAGCACAGTCAGCTACCCATCCTCTTCCGAACACCGGACATATGTCATTCTACGGACAGCAGACAGATCATTCCTGTCTGGCCTGAACAGTAATCAGACAGTTTTTCTGACCTTTCTCCAGAGATGACGCTGCTTTCTGACAGGCTGTAATCCTGTCCCTGTTCGTCTCAACCAGCTGACTGTCCTCACTTACACGTTGCCATCCTTCGGGATTATCGATTTCCATCATCATAGCCCCCGAATGCCAGCGATTTTTTTCTCCCACGATAAAGGAGGCCACCCGCGTTCCGACAGAAGAGGGTAAAAGCGACGTCAGAACCGGGGATGCCCCAAGCCCCACCACAAAACACACCAGCCCAACGCCCAGTAACCACCAGCTCTGACGGTCCTGATGACGGGACTGACCAATAATATGAGCAAGCTCCTGACGCTCTCTCTGAACCTCAGCTATCG
>NZ_JOMN01000046.1:0-20982 GCF_002153485.1 Acetobacter sp. DmW_043
GTTCCGTCTCCTTCTTCCATCTCTACAATATGGGAAGAGTTTCAAGATCTAACAGGCCCTAGAAAATAATGAAAAACACATTTTAGATGGTTATACATATACTAAGGGTGCCGGATCACATGCTGAAATTTATGCTGTAAATGCTGCTTTAAATGATGATCCTGGTGCGAAAAAAGATGATATTACAGTAGATGTTATTCATACAGGTTCTGTTAAATTGTCGGATACTCCTTTTGTTCAATGTCCACATTGCGAATCAATATTACGTGGTATTAACTGCCCATCAGGCTACCTTCCAAAACCATAGGAAAAAAAATGATTTTTAAAGAATGGTATGAAACGCAAAAAATTCTTACAAAGGAAGATCTTATGTTTGATCCTGAAGTCAATGGATTGCAATGGGATCAGGTTACCTATGGTGGTCTCTATGATCAGCAGTTAATGCTTATAAATGATGAAAAATTACCAGTTAATGGTACGGTATATGAGTTTTGGGATGAGAATGAAAATAATGAAATAGGAGAGTATAGAGGTTATAAAAATGGATTTATAGATGGGCAAATGGTAGATTTTTATAGAAATAAAAATATAAAAGAAATAGCTATTGCTCATGAAGGGACGACGATGGGGCCATTTATTCATTTCTATGAAAATGGATCGATAAAAGAAGAAAAATTTTATTCTTTTGGGTATAATATTTTAATAATAAAATACGATAAAAATAAAAATATTATAGAAAAAAAATACAATTATGGTACTTTTTTTGAGGAAAAATTAAAAAAAGAATGCCCAGATTTATATGAAATGTTTATTTCAAAAATTGAATTTTTTGTGTAAATCAATGATTTTATGTATAGATGCTTATTATTTTAATAAAAAAGCAAAAGTTTCTGGAGGGTTATTTCAGTCATGGACTGATTCTGCTTTCTGTAAAGTTTATAATTGTGATTGTGATGACGTTTTGCCATATGAGCCTGGCAGCTTTTATCAGAGAGAATTGCCTTGCCTTAAAAAGTTAATTTATAAAATTTCAGAACCGATTGAAGTTATTATTATAGATGGTTATGTCACTCTTGGTTCTGATATGAAAAAAGGCCTTGGTGCTCATCTGTATGAAGAGCTTAATCAACGCATTCCTGTCATCGGTGTAGCCAAAAGTAAATTCAAGGATACTCCGGAAGAATGTTTTATTTTTCGTGGTCAAAGCCTTTCACCACTTTATATTACATGCTTAGGTATTCCTCTTGAAATGGCAAAAAAATATATAAATTCTATGGTTGGTGAATATAGAATCCCACTACTTCTTAAGGAAATTGATAAAATATCAAGGAGTATTTAAATAATTTCTAAAAAAATTTATTAATTATTTACTCTATATGCGCACAGGTGGGGTCTATACTAAGTTGGCTTTCCGCCTGTGTGCGTTTTTTCAGCAATATGAGGTCGATACTTATTAAAATTTCAAGGATAAGAACGGTCATGCTCTCTGTTGCAACCCACTATCCTGTCATAGAAAAATGACCAAATAGCACCTGTATAAAAAGTGCCATCTGATCGAAAATATATTCGCAAAGTTGACAGCCCGGCGACGTGTTGCGACCAGATATGACCGCTGCGCTTATACATTCATGTCTGCAATTCACATCACAGCAAGTTTCAGATTCTATCTCAGAGAATGAATCCTGAGCCTGATAAAGAAAGCTCGTTGGCCTGTAACATGATAAAAGTAAGAGCACGTTTTAGCCTGATGGGACGAGGCAGTTTTTTCTTTCTTTTATCTGAGCACGCTTGCCTGGGCGGCATCATGTGGCAGCACTGCTCCGTAGGCTTCGTTATAACGTGAGGCAAAAGCCTCCCGCTCCAGACGTTCACAGTAATCCAGATATTTAATGAGAGCGCGTTCGGCGCGTGGAGTGCGCCCGTAAATACGCTTGTAGTGTCGCCATAGCATCATCACATTCACTGACCATGCATCATAACTGTGCCGGGTCACTCTCGTCCGAACAGCCGGAGGCAGGGCATCAAACGCAGCCCAGTCATCGCCATTATAGCGGTGCCACATTTCGTGGCGTAGTGTTCGCTCGTTATCTGCTAAGATGTCAGGCATGTTCTGCACTTTCCTGCACGCCCCACAGAGGGAAGGGGTCTGGCAAATATGACAGGTGTAAGGGGTCGTATTGCTTTGTGGCGGGTTGCGGCGCCAGGCAGGTGTTGAGAGCACGGGTAATTTCTGCCTCGTTCATCTCCCCGGTGCCGATAAAGACGATCTCCTGACGACGATCGCCGTAAAGCGGATCCCATTTTGAAATGATCGTATTTTTTGATTCTTCGTCTTCAGGCCAGTAGCTTTCAGGAACCGTAACCCACCAGCGTCCCAGTGCCTGTGTGCGCACAAGAGCACCTGCCTGCCCCAGTTCTCCAACCCACTGGGGGCGCGTTGCCAGCCAGAAATGTCCTTTAGCCCGAATGACGCCTGGCCATATGCTGTCAATGAAAGCTTTAAATCGTTCAGGTATAAGCGGGTGGCGGGCCCGCCAGACAAATGTGCTGATACCGTATTCTTCTGTCTCAGGCGTATGATTTTCAAAATCTGAGAGCTCTTTATACCATAGCGGATGCTGGTGGGCTTTGTCGTAGTCAAAGAGCTGAGTATTGAGAATGTCAGCGCATGAAACTGCGCCCTGGTCCGTTTCGATAATTCTGGCATCGGCGTTCAGTGCCTGAATAATTTGTCTGGCTGTCAGCCGTTGCTCGGGTGTTGCGGCTGATATTTTGTTAAGAACGATAATATCGGCAAATTCTATCTGTTCAACCAGCAGGTCAACCAGAGCACGGTCATCTTCCTCACCGGCTGTTTCACCTCTGTCACGTAAAAAATCGGTCGAGCTATAGTCCTGCAGCAGGTTTACGGCATCCACTACCGTGACCATCGTATCAAGGCGGGCAATATCAGAGAGACTTTCCCCTGCTTCATCGCGAAATTCAAAAGTTGCAGCAACGGGGAGTGGTTCTGCAATTCCTGTTGATTCAATCAGCAGATAATCAAAACGCTCTTCCTCTGCCAGCCGGCGTACTTCCTGAAGCAGGTCATCACGCAGAGTGCAGCAAATGCAGCCGTTGCTCATTTCTACAAGAGTTTCATTTGTGCGGGAGAGGTCACTGCCGCTGCGTATCAGATCAGCATCGATATTAACATCGCTCATATCATTCACAATTACGGCGACTTTCCGCCCTTCGCGATTATTGAGGATATGGTTGAGCAGTGTTGTTTTGCCCGCTCCCAAAAAGCCTGAGAGCACTGTTACCGGAAGTTTTTTAAGCATAGCAGACACGGTCCATCGGATTTTGGTCTGCTTACCCTATATGATATGTTATAACATAACAATCCTTAAAAGGAAAAGACCAGTATCTTCAGGGTAACAGGTTAGAGGGGCCTTCTTCGAGTACATCAGCAATATCACCGACGGTCATGTGGCCTTCCTGCTCGACAATGGCATTTTGAGCAAACATGATGCCTTCAGCCGTACGATGAAATTTTGCGAGTGTGCGAAGTGGCTCTTTTTTGTCTGGTATATCGCCATGTTCCTGGTCGGTTGTGGTGACGATACAGCGTGCACAGGGCTTGCTGATGCGCAAAATGGCTGTGCCAATACGCAGCCTGCGCCAGCAATCTTCAGCCCATGGTTCGGCTCCTGCAATGACGATATTGGGCCTGAAGCGGGTCATAGGCACAGGCTGTTTCAGGCGGGCGTTAAGATCATCGAGCGATGCTTCGGTTGCAATCAGCAGCGGGTAGCCATCGGCAAATGAGACTGGCACCGGGTTTTGTTCAATGGTGCGTATGCGCGCCTGATCGGGGTTGTGCATATACATCAGGCGGCAGGCTGTCTGTGTATGCCGGGTAAGCCAGTCAGCCGCCAGGTCACCTGCGTCCCGTGCGTTAATAAGGTCTTTCCATACACGTACTGTTTTGACGGGTATGTCAGATGCAGGGCAGGTAACAGTGCAGGGTGCAGAGCCTTCACATGTCAGCACCAGTCCTGTTGCCGTCGGGTGTGCCTGCACACGTGCCAGAGCAGGCACTGTGCGCTGCGTTATAAAAGTGCCGTCGGGTTGAGTAATAACCCAGCGGCGGTCCCCCTCTGCTCCCCAGAAGCGTATGGAGACGGAGGAGCAGTCGAGACCGCGTAAGGCCTTAACCGGATAAATACTCAGAGTTATGACCTGAAGCGTCATATTCGCCGTTACAGGCCGAGGGCTGAGAGGGAGGGGTAATCGTCAGGGCGGCGGTTGCCCTGCCAGTGCATTTTACGGTCTGCTTCAGTAATATGGAGGTCATTAATAGAGGCAAAGCGGCGCTGCATAAGGCCGGTTGCATCAAACTCCCAGTTTTCATTGCCGTATGAGCGAAACCATTGTCCGCTTTCATCATGCCATTCATAGGCAAAACGTACGGCTATACGATTATCATGAAAGCTCCACAGTTCTTTAATCAGCCGGTAATCATGCTCAGTGTTCCATTTATGCGTAAGAAAAGCCTCTATTGCGACACGCCCTGTAATGAACTGGTCACGGTTTCTCCACACTGAGTCGGGTGTATAGGCAAGAGCAACCTGCTGAGGGTTCTGGCTGTTCCAGGCATCTTCTGCGGCTCTGACTTTGAGTGTGGCAGTTTCAGCCGTAAAGGGAGGAAGGGGAGGGCGTGTCATCGTATTGTCCTCGTCAGTAAGTGTATTCCCCGCACGAAGCCGGTGCGGGAAAACAGTGAGGAGAGGTAATTATTTCAGGCGTGATGTGATGTCAGCAATACGTCTGCCATAGAGCTCTGCTGTAAGCAGGTCGCCTTTATGCACTTCATCCACGCTGGCATCAGCGGGCGAACGTACCAGCAGGCCTACTGAGCCACCCAGGTTGTTTGTGTCGTCAGAGGTTGCTGCCTTGGTATTAGAGGGAGGCAGGCCCAGACTGACCCATATACCACCATGCTGTGAGGCAAGTGTTTGCAGATAAATGAGAGAAACCTGCTTGTCACCACTGGGGCTGGCTGAGTTTGTAAAACCGCCAAAAATTTTATCTTTCCAGCCGCCTGTAAACCAGATTTTCGACGTTGCATCAGCGAATTTTTTAAACTGCCAGCTAACATTACCCATATAAGTCGGGGCACCCATAATAATGGCGTCTGAGCTGTTGAGTGTCTCCCAGTCTGCCTCAGTGATATCACCATTGGCATCAATGATAACCAGCGCGCCGCCTGAACCCTTTGCAATGTGGTCGGCAACGACTTTGGTATGCCCGTAGCCAGAATGGTAAACAATGCTGATTTTGCTCATAACGTCTTACCTTTTTTAAAAAGAGGAAAAGAGTGTTAACGGTAAATCCACCGGCGGCGGGCCGGGTTACGCTGCTCCCATCCCTGGCGTTCAAGCTCAGGGGTGCTGGCATGTTGTTTAGGGTAACCAACACAGAGATAGGCCAGAAACTGCCAGTCAGGCTCCACACTCAGGACAGAGGCGGCATCATCCGGGTCGAGGATAGAAACCCACCCCAGGCCAATCCCCTGAGCTGCGGCACTTAGCCAGAAGGTATAAATTGCCATAACGGCAGACCATGTTGTGGTCTCGGGCATGGTGGCACGACCCAGACCACGCCCCTGTGCCGGGTTTGTGTCGCAAAAAACAGCAATATGGTGCGGAGCTTCATCAAGCCCGGCAAGTTTGAGCGACGCATAACGCTGTGCGTCGTCACCATTGCGGCCATCAAGGGCAAGAGCATTACTGCGGGCAAAATTATTGCGTATACCAGCGCGGCGCTGCGGGCTTTCAACGCGTACAAAGCGCCATGGCTCGCTCAGGCCGACCGACGGAGCACGGCAGGCCGTGTGCAGCAGGTCTTCCAGAATATGTTCGGGCACCGGATCTGTTCTGAAATGACGAACATCACGCCGCCATTCAAAAAGTTTATCCAGATCCTGACGAAATGCTGCGGAAAAATTTGGGTCGCTCATCCCATCATCATGCCGCTAAGTGCCGCACTCAGCAAGAAGATTATCAGCAGGCCACAGGCACGACGATATACGCTGAGCCCTCGTTTCAGGTCTGATGCTGTAGCCTGTGCTGTGCCGTTGCCCATCCAGTGGTCAGGCACTTCTTTGCCATTATAGCTGCGTGGCCCGGCCAGACGCAGGGTGAGGGCACCCGCCATAGCAGCTTCTGGCCAGCCGGCATTGGGTGAGCGGTGTTTGCGTGCATCACGCCATACTGCCCGCCATGCTTCTCTGCGCTGTCCGTGAGGGGCAGCCAGTATAATGCAAAGGGCTGCGAGGCGTGAGGCTGGCAGATTAATCAGGTCATCAAGTCTGGCTGAGGCCATGCCAAATGCGGCATAACGTGGTGTCAGGTGGCCTATCATGCTGTCAGCTGTGTTGACAGTTTTATAAAACACGGCACCAGGCAAGCCAAATAATGCAGCCCAGAACAGGGGGGCAACGACACCGTCAGAGAAATTTTCAGCCAGACTTTCCAGAGCCGCCCTGACAATCCCGGCTTCATCCAGCACTGTAGTATCACGACCGACAATCTGGCTTACAGCCTGCCTGCCACCCGTCAGCCCGTCATTTTGTAGTGCCCTGAACACGGCATATACATGTGTCCACAGAGATTTCTGCGCCACCAGTGTTGTTGTGGCGATAGCCTGCGCAATGAGCATGAGGGAGGGGGATAAAAAATGATCACCGATTTTAAGAGCCAGCCCGGTTATGCCCAGTGTAACAGCCAGCAGAATAAACAGAGCGACAAAGCCTGCCAGCCTGCGCCGGGCTTCTGATTCCTCCGGGTGGTTGAAGGTCTGGTCAAGCTTGTTTATCAGGGCACCAGCCCACACCACAGGGTGACCTATGGCGCGAAACAGGGGGGCGGGGTAGCCAGCCAGACTTTCGGTAACAGCCGCCAGAGCAGCAACGGGCAGCGTGACAGTAAGAGGAAAAAGCAACATGCGTGCAGCAGGCTCACAGTTTGAGGCAGAACGCCCCGGGGCAGAGACGACACCCTCTATCACGCAATGCAGAGCCGGGGCTATATCTGCCGGGGGTATCCGCTTACCTGCCCATGGCGGGCAGGCTCGTGCTGTGATGCAGAATTTTCCTCATGCGCCTGAGCCGTATTATGACCTTTCAACAGGTATCAGCCCGTATGCCTACCCCTGCACATTTCCTGATGTGGCACAGCTGACCCGCCTGCCTGAGCAGGATGAAGAAGAGGCTTTGTGTCAGAGTGCTGCGCGGGCTTATGGTGTGCCTTCGGCGTCTATGGTTGTGGCAGGTGCCGGGAGTCAGAGCCTTATTGCATTACTGCCTTATGTACTTCCTGTCCGGCATGTGTGTATTTCAGGCCCGACTTATTCAGGGCATGAGCAGGCCTGGCGTCAGCAGGGGCATGTCACTGTGCAGTGCGTGCAGGAGCCTGATGCCTGTTTGCAGGCAGCCTTACAACCGGGCACGGTATGTGTGGTCTGCAATCCCAATAATCCTGATGGGCGGATTGTCTCTTTAAGCTGGTTACGTACTCTGGCTGAGCATTGTGAGAAAAATAATAGTTTTCTTATAGTTGATGAAGCTTTCGCTGATTTTGAAAAAGAGAGCGCAACTGCACTGTTGCCATCTTCTTCTGTTCTGGTGCTGCGTTCATTTGGCAAAACTTATGGTCTGCCTGGTGTCAGGCTTGGGTTTTTACTGGCATCAGAGGAGGTCGCAGCACAGGTACGCCATGTGCAGGGCAGCTGGCCGGTGGGTTCTGTCGCGCTTCATATTGGTAAAGTCGCTCTGGCTGATGAGGCATGGAAGCATGATGCCGCTGCACGCGCGCGTCAGGATCATGCCCGCCTGGTTGCTTTGCTGACCAGTGCAGGTCTGGTCTGTGTCGGAGAGTGTGCACTTTTTACGCTGGTGATAACACCTTATGCGTTAAGGCTTTGGGAGCATCTGTGTCAGTCTGGTATCGTGACACGTATTTTCTCAGGTTTTTGTGATCGTCTGCGCATTGGCCTGCCAGCATCTGAGCCGGCATGGCTGCGTTTGTCAGATGCACTGAAGGCGTGGGAGCAGTCAGATCACAGCACTTTCTGATTATCCAAACGTCTTTGTTTTACTGAAATGTTTGGGCTTGTGTAATCATGATCGCCGGGTAATGGCCTGAATACGATAGATGTGTCGGCTGAGAACAGAGTTCTGCAGAATATGTAAGGCCCATTATGCCCACAGGCGGGTTTGCTGTATTGTGCCCCTGATACGTTACACATAGCTGAATGCCTGAAACACGATAATATGTCCTCTTTCTCACAGCCGCTTCTTTCTCAGCCTTTCTCCAGCCTGACAGACCTGCATGATGTCTGCCTTACGCTGCCCGGACCCGACCTGTCAGCGCAGGAGGCTATAGCCCGTCGTGAAGGTACTCTTACCAAGCCAGCAGGCAGCCTGGGGCAGCTTGAAAAGCTGACATCATGGCTTGGAACCTGGCAAAAAAAGTCTCTTCCACAGCTCAGTAAAGTGAATATTCTGATTTTTGCCGGTAACCATGGTGTGGTCGCTCAAAATGTTTCCCCATGGTCTGCTGAAGTCACAATGCAAATGGTTCAAAACTTCAGGCATGGCGGTGCTGCGATTAATCAGATTGCGCAGGTTTCCCAGGCTGCTCTTTCGGTTATTCCTGTCGCAGAACTGACACCGACTGCTGATTTCACCCTGGCTCCTGCCATGACAGAACAGGCGTTTTTGCACGCGGTCAATATCGGTTACAACAGCGTGCCTCACGATAGCAGCCTTGTGTGCCTTGGTGAAATGGGTATCGGGAATACGACAGCCGCCGCTGCCCTGGCGGCTCTGTTATTTGGGGGTGACAGTCTTTTATGGAGCGGCCGCGGCACCGGCCTTGATGATGACGGTGTTAAACGCAAAGCTGCTGTTGTTGATACCGCCCGTGCCTTGCACGCGGCAGAAAGTACCTCTCCGCTTGAACTGGCACGCCGGGCAGGGGGGTATGAGCTGGCAGCTATTATGGGAGCAACACTGGCTGCCCGCCATCTCTCAGTGCCTGTTCTGCTTGACGGTTATGTTTGCACTGCAGCGGTTGCCCCGCTGTTTAAGCTTAATCCCCAGGGGCTGGCCCATACATGGCTGGCCCATTGTTCAGCCGAAGCGGGGCATGCACGCCTTGCACAGGCTGTCGGGCTTACACCTTTGCTGTCGCTTGATATGCGTCTGGGTGAAGGGTCAGGCGCAGCCCTTGCTATTCCTGTTCTGAGAGCCGCTGTTGCCTGTCACACAAAAATGGCAACTTTCTCAGAAGCCTCTGTGTCAAAGCGGCGATGAATGTTTTGAATCAGTTTCGTCAGGATCTGGCCTGCGCGTTAAGTCTTTTTACAAGGCTGCCTGTGTTCTGGCTGCTTACCAGAGCACAGCGGGCTGATAAACGCCCCTGGCCACTGGCACGCTCACTCTGGCTCTGGCCTTTTGTCGGAGCCTTCACAGGGTTTGCCGGCGGGATCGTGGGGTGGTTTCTTGAAGCCATTATGCATATTGCACCCTGGCCAGCAGTTACTTTGACGCTTGCCGCACAGGTGGCCCTGACAGGTGGCTTTCATGATGACGGGCTGGCCGATATGGCTGATAGTTACGGTGCCCATACACGTGAGCACAAGCTTGATATTATGCGTGACAGCCACATTGGCAGTTATGGCGTGCTTGCTTTGTGTCTGAGTGTGCTGACAAAAGTCGGTGCGCTCTCTGTTTTACCGGCAACGGCTCTTATTCCGGCTTTAATGTGTTCAGGGCTACTCGCCCGTGCAACCATGATCTGGGTACCTGTAGTGCTTTCTCCTGCCCGTAATAATGGCCTTGCCCGTCTGCTGTCTCCTGTGCCGCTTATTCCTTTTCTGTTTGCTCAGGCCTGTAGTGTCATGAGTATTGCTTGCTGGGTTTACTGGTGGAATGCGGCTTATTCCCCCGTTTTTTCTACTCTGATATTACCACTGCTGATGCCATTTTTCTCCCTCGGGATTATGGTCATGACGGCATATAAAAATTTTGGTGGTTATACAGGTGACGTGCTGGGGGCGACAGCGACGATAACCGAATGCCTTGTGCTGGCAGCTTTAAGTGCATCGAAATAATGCATGCAGTGCTTTTGATGCTGTTATATGGCAGTTCAGGTCAGCAACCACGCTCTGTTCACAGGTTACTTTATCGGTAAATCTGTGAACGGCGAACATGACGTCAGGCCCTGAGTTTAACAGGGGCCTGGTTCGGCGGGCTTAAAAATCAGCAGGAGCCTGTTTGCTTGTCACGAGCTTAAGGTAAGTATGCGCCCGCAATGCCTCCGGGCCTCCCTCAGTGCCATAGCCTGAGTCTTTAATGCCACCAAATGGCACTTCAGGCAGTCCAAGGCCGGAGTAGTTAATGGAGATCATCCCGGCTTCTATTTTTTCTCCCAGCAAACGCTGCGTGCGTTCATCACGTGTATATGCGTAGGCTGCAAGGCCATAGGGCAGGCGGTTTGCTTCAGCAACAGCCTCTGCCAGTGTGGTAAATTCTGTGAGAATAATAACGGGCCCAAAAGGTTCCTCGTGCAGGATGCGCGCAGTTTCTTCCGGGTTAATGACCAGGACCGGAGGGTGAAAATAACCAGATGAAGGCAGTGAAATATCAGGCTGCCAGATCGTCGCACCGTGCTGACGAGCATCTTCAACAAGTTCTTTAATGGCGTTAAGACGACGCTCGTTAACCAGCGGGCCCAGGGTTACACCAGCATCAAGGCCGCGCCCTGTTTTAAGTGCGCTCATGCGAGCCTTAAGTTTTTCAGTGAAGGCTTTAACGACAGTGCGGTCGACCATAAAGCGTGTCGGAGAAATACATACCTGCCCGGCATTGCGGAATTTGGCAGCGCACAGGCGTTCAGCCGCGGCATCCAGGTCAGCATCGGCGCAGATGATAACGGGAGCATGTCCTCCCAGCTCCATTGTTACGGGCTTCATCTGTGCTCCGGCAAGGGCTGCCAGATGTTTGCCAACCGGTGTTGACCCGGTGAAGGAGATTTTTCTGACAACCGGATGCGCAATCAGATATTCTGAAATTTCTGCAGGGTTACCATAAACGAGGGAAACAACGCCTGCCGGAATACCTGCATCGAGGAATGTGCGCAGGAGTTCAGCCGGAGAAGCCGGAGTATCTTCAGGGGCTTTGACAATAACTGAGCACCCGGCTCCCAGTGCGGCGCCAAGTTTACGGGCAATCTGATTAACCGGGAAGTTCCATGGTGTGAAGGCAGCGACAACGCCAACGGGGCGGTGCAGCACGCGCTGCTCAATGTCAGTCTCGCGGGCTGGTACCAGCGTGTCATTAAGGCGGCGGCCTTCTTCACCGAAATATTCGATAACATTTGCTGCGGCCTGTATTTCTATAACAGCCTGGGCGAGCGGTTTGCCCTGCTCACGGCTGAGAATGCGGCCTATTGATTCTGCTCTCTCACGCAGTAATTCTGCAGCGCGACGCATAATAACAAAACGGTCCCAGGCGGAAAGAGCACGCCATGCAGCAAAGCCTTTTTGCGCGCCCTCAGCGACCAGAGCCAGCTCAGACTTTGAAGCATAAGCCGCTTTGCCAATGACTTCGCCTGTTGCGGGGTCCTGAACAGGGAAGGTCCGGCCATCGGCAGCATCCTGCCATTTGCCAGATATCAGAAGCTGGACGTTAAGAAGTTGGTCTGACATTTCTCTGGTCCTTAACATGGGTGACACGACCCGTCGGCAGTGGGTTTTACGAACAGAATGTCGTTAATCAGTGCCATGCTAGGAAGAAAATAGTGTAACGTCCATACCAGCAGGTATAAGCATATGCTTATGGTAGAGCAGAGGTCAGGCCTGGCTGATAGTCTGGGCAGCCTCATCCAGTAAAGCGATAATTTTCTGCTCAGCTTCAATATCCAGGCCACCATCACGCAGGCGAAGGCGCAGAGCTGTTTTAAGGTTTTTCATGGCCCGCATCAGTGGGGTTGAGAGGTCGCGGCGTCTGCCATGTTCATCTGACCCGCTGCGTGAACGAATTTCCTCCAGAGCTGCCTGGTTTGCTGTCAGAAAAGCGGCCCCTTCAGGGGTGATGCCGTAATTTTTACGCCCTTCATCGGTTGTGGGGTGAATGTAGCCGGCTTCTTCAAGCCAGGTAAGTGTTGGGTAGATAACACCCGGGCTGGGCGTGTAGCTGCCGCCTGAGGCCTCTTCAATCGTTTTAATCAGTTCATATCCATAGGTTGGTTTTTCAGCGATCAGGCTGAGAGTGAGGAGGCGGATCTCGCCATAATCAAATAGTCTGGCGCGCCCTTCGCGGTGGCTGCTGCCATGGCCGCGGCCATGATGATGGCGATGGTGACGCCCGTGCCCGCGCTCTGCGCCTTCAGGGGAGAACATGTGGTGGCGGTGACGACCGCCTGCGTGTCTTTTTCTGTGTTTCATGATTCTCGATATATATCTCGATATATCTAATGTCAAGATATATCGGGAATCGCATGTGTATCGGGTTTTTGTCACGACAGATGAGGCTGCGGGTTTATTTCTGTCTGTCTGCAGTGTGGTGAATTACAGGCCAGTTTGCCCTTCAGGGCATTAAAGGGCCGGTATTTTGATGTTGCTGGTCTTTCAGTGTCAGTGGCAGGCCGGCAGCCACAAATAAAACTTTGCCAACATGTAAGGCAAGTTGCTGATGCAGCAGACCAGCTTCATCTCTGAAACGACGGGCGAGTTTATTTTCAGGCACAATGCCAAGCCCCACCTCATTGCCAACCAGCACGGCTGGAGCCTTACGATTTTTCAGTGATTCAATGAGCTGTCGGGTAGCCAGTGCTGTATCGCAGCCATCGAGAATCAGGTTGGTCAGCCATAATGTCAGGCAGTCAAGCAGCACTGGTTTGTCGGCATATTTATTAAAGCAGGCGGCAATATTCAGAGGCTCTTCTTCAGTCAGCCAGCCATCAGCCCGGCTGGCCTGATGATGGGCAATCCGCTCACGCATTTCATCGTCAAAGGCCCTCCCGGTGGCAATATAGATCCAGGGGGCGGGAAGGGCAGTTATCAGTGCTTCTGCATGGCGACTTTTGCCTGATCGTGCACCACCAAGAATAAGTGTGGCAGATAATAAGCCCTGCGATGGTGCAATGTTCATTCCGTCTGTATCTTTCTGTGTTGTGTGGTGAAAAAGTTGCACGCCTCAACAGGATGTGTTCGACAATTATTTGACATCATACTCATCATGTATTGCGATACGGGGTTTAAGTTACAGTTTTAACCTTTCCGGAGCGATCTCATGACAGACAGAAATTTCCGCGCCATCCTGACAGGATCTTTTTCAACTCCCTGCGCGGATAACCCAACTGTAGCCATGATGGAAGCTGCCTATGCGCATGATGGTATCGATGCACGGTATATCAACTGTGACGTAAAAGCTGAAAATCTTGAAGGTGCAGTAAAAGGTGCACTGGCGATGGAGTGGGTGGGTTTTAACTGCTCGCTGCCCCATAAAGTTGAAGTGATTAAATATCTTGATGAGGTTGCAGGATCAGCCAGCATTATTGGTGCGGTCAACTGCGTGAGCATCCGTGACGGTAAGCTGACCGGCAATAATACTGATGGTAAGGGCTTTCTTGCTTCCTTAAAGAAAGTGACTGACCCTTCAGGTAAGAAAATTCTGCTGCTTGGTGCAGGTGGTGCGGCGCGTGCCATTGCTGTTGAACTTGGCCTTGCCGGTGCAAAGCATATTACCATCGCCAACCGTAAGCCTAAAAAAGCAGAAGCTATTGCTGAGCTGATTCGTAAAAATACAAAAAGTGAAGCAAAAGCTGTTGCCTGGTCGGGTGATATTGCCGTGCCGGAGGGCACCGATGTGGTGATTAATGCCACCTCGATTGGTCTGGGAGATAAAGAGGCTCTGCCTCCTGTTGATCTCGGCACATTGTCACAGGGAGTCGTGGTGGCAGATGTTATCCCTAATCCACCGGCAACAAAATTTCTGCGTGAGGCAAAATCACGTGGCTGCATAACGCTTGATGGCCTTGGTATGCTGGTTAATCAGGGTGTTATCGGTGCAGAGCTGTGGCTGGGCCGTAAACTTAATGAAGATGCGATGGTGAACACCCTTCAGGAGATTTTTGGTGTTTCATCTGACTGAAAGGCCATGTCATGCCCGCATCACATCCGGCCTCTCAGGAGGAGCATAATCGTCACTCTTTAATCAGGGCACGTATCAGAAAACTGCTTCCGCAGTTTGCCCATCTTCAGGACCGCTCACGCGAGGCCCGGCGTTACGTGATTATGGCAGCAGCAATTGCTGCCATTGGCGGGCTTCTTTTTGGGTATGACACCGGTATTATTGCCTCAGCCCTTATTTATGTGACGCGCAGTTTTTCCCTTTCAACGGCAGGGCAGGAGTGGATAGCAGCCGCACTTAACCTGGGTGCTGTTGCGGGGGCTCTGATCAGCGGGCCGGTGGCTGACCGGTATGGTCGTCGCCTTACGACAATCTGTGCGGCGGCTGTTTTTATAGCGGCTTCCCTCGGGTGTGGTTTCGCACCTGATCAGACAACACTTATTATTGCCAGGTTGTTTCTGGGGGCCGCTGTCGGGGCAACGACACAAATTATCCCTGTTTATGTGGCTGAGCTTGCCCCGGCAGAATTACGCGGCAGCCTCGTCTCGTTGTTTCAGATGGTTTTTTCCCTTGGTTTGCTTGTTGCATTTTTTACCGGATACGAGCTTGCCGGGCCACCTGATTGCTGGCGCACGATGTTTAACCTCGGGGTTATACCTGCAGCCCTGCTTGCTTTGGGTATGTTTTTCTTGCCGGAAAGTCCCCGCTGGCTTCTTCATAATCATGAGGAGGAGCGGGCGATTGCTGTTTTATATCGTCTGCGTGGGCATCATGACCCGGTTCGGCAGGAGCTGGATGACCTGCTTAGCGCACATGAGCAGCAGACGGGTGAGAGCGGCTGGAGTGGACTAAAGCAGGCATGGGTTCGTCCGGCTCTTATCGCGGCTTTAGGGGTTGCTGCGCTCTCTCAGCTCTCAGGGCCTAATGTCGTTGTTTATTATGCCCCCATTATTCTGGCTCAGGCCGGACTTGGGAGTTCTGCTGCTCTGCTGACCTCTGTTGGTATTGGTCTGACCTCGACCATTACAACCATGATGGGTATTGCCCTGATTGACCGTGTCGGGCGACGCCGGATGCTTCTGGTTATGTTGCCTTTTGCAGCTTTATCTCTTTTTGTTCTGGGCAGCATTTTTCTTAGTTCAGCGCCGATTGCCGGTTTGCGTATGGTGGTAATGCTTGCTGCTTTGCTGGGTTATATCTTTTTCAATTTTGGGTCTTTGTCCGTTGCTGTCTGGCTGATTGCCTCAGAGGTGTTTCCGCTCGAAATACGCGGTAAAGCGATGGGCCTGGCCAGCGCAACTGTCTGGCTGTCTGATACTGTTGTATCGCTTGTTACATTAACGCTTGTGAATGCACTTGGTACAACAGGCACCTTCTGGCTTTTTGGCCTGATTAATGTGCTGTCTTTTGTTTTTGTATGGGCTTTTGTGCCTGAAACAGCCGGTACAACACTTGAGGAAATTGAACAGAGGCTACACAAAGGTACGTTTTATAACACAGGGCGATAAGCCCTGTTGTTTGCTGATGTCTGTGGCGTCATACCTGAGTGGTGGTGAATATTATGAAGTGTCGTATGATCAGCGCTGTGTTTTTGTGGCTTTTATCTGCCTGTTCAGGTCATGAGAATGAAAAAGGCAAAAACACCTTGATTATCTATCATGAAGGCAGCGCTGTATGTCGGAGCTCCTTGCTGGCATTGACCACAAAATTACACCTTGATGTGGTGTATTCCCTTAAAACGATGAATGCTCTTGTTGTTGGTGGCATTTCAGACAGGCATTACCACCAGGCAGAGCAAGCTTACAAAAATAAGAAATGTGTTTACGGTGTTAACAAAGATGAGGTGAATATTATGCCGGAGTAGTTGTAAAATATATCGGAACCGGGCTGTTTGTATCAGCGCATGTCGTAGCAGATTAGAAAAATATAACCGCCTTTGTTTGAGATTTTTATTTTTACAAAACAGAAGCCTCCCGCTTCAGAGTACAGTCTGCATCTCGTGAATGTCCGGCCTGCCGGCAAGAGCTGCTGTGGTTGGGAGGTGGGTGTAAGTGAAGAAGAAGTATTTATCGTTTTTTCATGCCGAAAAAATAATAAATCTGACTTGCGATGTAAGCCATAATGACAATGAAGAAACTTATTAAAGCGCGCATATTGTTATCCATTTAAAATATAAAGAGGTTTTTGGGAATAAATATTTTTAATTAATGGGTATGGTAGTTTTTTTATAGGTGAAGGTAAAGAGTTTTATAGAGTAAAAATTTATATGTGATGAGTTTTGAGGGTATTCTTAATAGTAAAATATTGTCCGACGCTGGGCATATCGCAAGGTGCATCTATCCGGTGTGATCTGAATGAAAATCAAAAAAATATCTTCGTCAGCACAGAGAAAAGCTGAGAAAATAGTTTTAGAAAATTTGAGTTTTAAAAAAATGGCGGAGGGGAAGGGATTCGAACCCTCGATACGGTTTAACCCGTATAACGGTTTAGCAAACCGTCGCCTTCAGCCACTCGGCCACCCCTCCGCAAAAAAGAGTGTAAGTTACACGACGTTTGCAGGACTGCTTTTAGGGGGTTTCTGACGTTTCGTCAAACCCCCCCTGAGCATATTTTTACAGGGAAAATATTTTCCCTGTTTTTTACTGGTCGAGCTTCGCTTTCAGCGCTTCATTGACCAGAGCCGGGTTGGCTTTGCCCTTAGTTTCTTTCATGACCTGACCGACAAAAAAGCCAAAGAGTTTATCTTTGCCTGAACGGTATTCAGCAACCTTATCGGCATGCTTTGTCATGATGTCATCAATAGCGGTATCAATCACGCCGGTATCAGTTACCTGTTTCAGGCCTTTTTTCTCCACGATGTCTTCGGGTTCGTCACCGGTTTCAACCATGGTTTCAAAAACATCTTTGGCAATTTTGCCATTGATGGTGCCATCAGTAATCAGGTCCAGCATTTTGCCGAGAGAAGCCGCGCTGACAGGGCTGTCTTCAAGGGTGCGGCTCGTGCGGTTCAGGGCAGCGAACAGGTCTCCCGTAACCCATGTGACAGCCAGCTTACCATCACGTCCTTTTGCGACAGTCTCAAAGAAGTCAGCCGTAATCTGTTCAGCGACCAGAACGCCTGCGTCGTAAGAGGTAATGCCATATTCCTGCTGGAAGCGGGCTCTTTTTGCATCAGGCAGTTCAGGCAGGGCTTTTTTCAGTTCATCAACCCATGACTGCTCAATGACCAGAGGCAGCAGGTCAGGGTCGGGGAAATAGCGGTAATCATGCGCATCTTCTTTTGAGCGCATGGTGCGGGTTTCACCGCGTGCGGCATCGAACAGGCGGGTTTCCTGGTCAACTTCGCCACCGTTTTCCCAGATCTCAATCTGACGCACGGCTTCTGCTTCAATAGCCTGCATCACAAAGCGAATGGAGTTAACGTTTTTAATTTCACAGCGTGTGCGGAAAGGTTCACCAGCCTTGCGTACTGAGACATTAACGTCAGCACGCATTGAGCCCTCTTCCATGTTGCCGTCACAGGTGCCCAGATAGCGCAGAATCTGACGCAGCTTGCGCAGGTAGGCACCGGCTTCCTCAGGGGCGCGGATATCCGGCTCGCTGACAATCTCCATCAGGGCAATGCCTGAACGGTTCAGGTCAACAAAAGAGCGGCTCGGGTCCTGATCGTGCAGCAGCTTGCCGGCATCCTGCTCCATATGCAGGCGGGTAATGCCGATCTGGCGTGTTTCGCCATTCTGCAGTTCGATCTCTACCGTGCCTTCGCCAACAATCGGGTATTCGAACTGGCTGATCTGGTAGCCCTGGGGCAGGTCAGCATAAAAATAGTTTTTGCGGTCAAACCGGCTTTGCAGGTTAATGCGGGCATTCAGCCCGAGGCCGGTACGCACGGCCTGAGCGACACATTCTTTATTGATAACAGGCAGCATGCCGGGGAAAGCCGCATCAACCAGGCTCACCTGCGAGTTCGGCTCGCCACCAAAGCGGGTTGAGGCTCCTGAGAACAGCTTGGAGTTGCTGACGATCTGGGCATGCACTTCAAGGCCCACCACGATTTCCCAGGTGCCGGTTTTACCTTCGATTGTATAGCTCATAGACCTGCCTCCGCAAACAATGCGGGTTTGTGGGTAAAGCCTGCGGCAGCTTCAATAACACTCCCGGCTGACAGTACAGTTTCTTCGTCAAAATGGCGGCCGATAATCTGCAGCCCCAGTGGCAGTCCCTGGCTGTCGAGTCCGGCAGGCACAGAGAGGGCAGGCACGCCGGCCATGCTGGCAGGCACGGTAAAGATATCGTTCAGATACATCTGTACCGGGTCAGAAGAATTTTCACCCTGAGCAAATGCAGCGCTTGGTGCAGTTGGTGCCAGCAGTACGTCAACTTTTTCAAATGCTTCTGTAAAGTCACGGCGGATCAGGTTTCTGACCTTCTGTGCTTTCAGGTAGTAGGCATCATAATACCCGGCTGACAGAACATAAGTGCCCATCAGGATACGATTGCGTACTTCTTCGCCAAAGCCTTCAGCGCGGGTGCGCTCGTACAGCTCGTCGAGAGACGGTGCCTCTGCGCGTGAGCCAAAGCGCACGCCGTCATAGCGAGCCAGGTTTGATGAGCATTCGGCCGGGGCAATGATGTAATATGTTGCCAGGCCATATCTGGTATGTGGCAAAGAGACATCAACAATTTCACAGCCGGCTTCACGCAGCCATGCAATGCCCTGTTCCCATATGGCAGAAATTTCAGGGGCAAGGCCGGGGGCGCGATATTCAGCCGGAATACCAACGCGCAGGCCTTTGACACTTTTACCGACAGCTTTTGAAAAAGCCGGCACGGGTTTATTTGCGCTTGTGCTGTCTTTTTCATCAAAGCCAGCCATGGCTTCAAGCATCAGGGCAGCATCTGCCACGGTGCGGGTCATTGGCCCGGCCTGGTCAAGCGAGCTTGCGAAGGCAATTGTGCCCCAGCGGCTGCACCGGCCATAGGTTGGCTTCAGGCCAACAATGCCACAATAGGCGGCTGGCTGACGAATAGAGCCGCCTGTGTCAGTGCCGGTAGCGGCAAGCGCGAGGCCGGCAGCAACAGCAGCAGCTGACCCGCCTGATGACCCGCCGGGAACCAGAGCCGCTTTTTCGTCACCCTTACGCTGCCATGGGCTGACAACAGGACCGGCAGCAGAGTTAATATTAGCTGACCCCATAGCAAATTCATCAAGGTTTGTTTTGCCAAGGAAGACAGAGCCGGAGGCAAGCAGCTGTGCTGTGACAGTGCTCTCATAAGGCGGAATAAAATCAGCAAGCATTTTGCTGGCTGCTGTGGTTTTAACACCTCTGGTGCAGAAAAGGTCTTTAATGCCTATTGGCAGACCTTCCATCGGGCGGGCTGTGCCAGCGGCGTAGTGCGCATCAGAAGAATCGGCAGCAGCGAGAACATCTTTTGCAGGGATAACCGTAATATAAGCGTTCAGTTTGGGGTTCAGGCTGTTAATGGCACTGAGATGCGCGGCTGCAAGTTCGCGCGCAGAAAATTTGCGCGCAGCGAGGCCTGCGCGGGCTTCGGTGAGTGTCAGTCCGGTGAGCATCTTATTCAATAACCTTGGGTACTGTGTAAAAAGGACCAGATTTATCTGGCGCACAGGACAGGACGGCCTCCTGACAGTTGCCATCCGTAACGACATCTTCACGCTGTCGCATGGCTTCGGTCTCTGTGCCAACCATTGGTGCTATGCCCTCGACATTCACTTCGGAGAGCTGGTTAAACCAGTCAAGAATGCCGTCAAGCTTCTGGCGGACGGTTTCAAGTTCATCATCTGCAAGGCCAATACGGGCCAGTTTTGCAATGCGTCGTGTGGTCGCAATGTCGAGCGACATGGTGGCAGACCCTCTTCAGGCTGTATTCAGAAAAAAAAACTCTAGCATAATTGCGCCCGTGGCAACATACCGGTGTGTGCAATGACACTTCTTACTTTTTCTGAACTCTGTTCGGCTCTTCCCCGTCATGCCCGTCTGCTGGGCATAGACCCGGGTAAAAAACAGGTCGGCCTGGCACTTTCTGATGTTTCGCGCATGGTGGCCACGCCGTTTGCAACCATAAAACGAGGCCGGCTGGGTGCCATGGTTGCTGCGCTGCGCACTCTTGCTCAGGAGCACGAGGTTGCAGGAATGGTGATCGGTATGCCATTATCCCTTGACGGTTCATTCGGGCCGGCGGCTCAGGCTGTCAGAGACTGGGCGCTGGAACTGACGGTGCAGACTGGTCTGCCCGCCTGCCTGTGGGACGAGCGCCTTTCGTCCGCAGCGGTAAACCGTATGCTCATTGATGAGGCCGATCTTTCGCGCAGGAAACGGGCAGATGTGGTCGACCAGCTGGCCGCCGCTTATATTTTGCAGGCAGCACTTGATAGTCTTGCCCGCGATAATACCTGAGTATTGTATCCGGATATATGTTGTGAGAAGCTTAACCTTCTGCGTAACGACTTTATAACAGATCAGGGTACATCCCGTGTTCTGTTTGCCTGTTATCGTTGTTGTTTATGAGATGTTTTATTAAACCAGCCGGGAGGCTTTTATGAAAATTCGTACCGTTGTGGCTACAATGTTTGGTGCTGCCGTCACTGTAGTGTCTGTGGCTCACGTGCAGGCCCAGACACAGCCCCAGCAGGAGCCGGGTGCTCTGACGCGCGCCTGGAATGCTACGAAAAACGGCACAGATAAAGCCTGGGACGCGACGAAGCACGGCACCGAGAAAGGCTGGGATGCCACCAGCAAAGGGGCCGATAAAGCGTGGGATAAGACGAAGTCTGT
>NZ_JOMN01000047.1:0-725 GCF_002153485.1 Acetobacter sp. DmW_043
ATCCATAAATCGCAGGGTGTGACGGTGGAGCGGGCCCATGTTCTGGCGACGGGGAGTATGGACCGGCACGGGGCCTATGTGGCGCTGTCGCGGCATCGGGACAGTGTCAGCATTCACTGGAGCCGGGATGATGTGGGTGACCGGGACGGGCTGGTGAAGCGGCTGTCGCGCGAGCGGCTGAAGGATACCACGCTGGATTACCTGCATGACCGGGATCGGGATGCCGGGTTCGCGCGGCGGCGCAGTCTGGATGTCCCTGCGAGCGGGATCATGGTGGCGCGCGGCAAGGCTGTCTCAGGCCTTCGGCAGGACAGGCAGAGCGAAGTGACCCATGGGTCTGAGCCTGCACCGGCAGAGCAGAAACGCGGGATGTTTGACGGGCTGGAGCTGTCCGTGGGGTCTGCTCGTCGCATCAGAGAAAAAGACGTGCCGGACGGGATGGAGGCTGAGGTCAGTAAGGGGAGTGGCGGGGTTGAGCATGAGGCTCCTGCCTCTCCCTTTGCGGGGCTGCAGCTGCGGTCTGTGAAGCGCGGGAAGGAAGCTGCCCTTCCGGACGGGTTTGTGCCGGGGCGTGATCCTCTGCATCAGGCGGTGGAGCGGTATGCGCGGGCTATGATGGATGTTGAGCGCATGGTGCGTCAGGAGCTGCCTTTACTGGAGTATCAGAAGAAGGCGCTGTCTGACGCTGTGCGGGATCTGGAGCGGGTCCGGCCTGGCGGGGAAGC
>NZ_JOMN01000048.1:0-8430 GCF_002153485.1 Acetobacter sp. DmW_043
TTATACGGCGATTCCGTCCTTTTCTCAGGTTCCTGTACACTCGCAGTACAGGGGCAGACATCAGCGTATACTACAAAGAAAAATCTGAAAATCTCAGCCATTACCAATGCAGGTGGTAATTCTGTTGATCTGAAAATGAGTGACTGGGTTCAGACCAGCAAGATTGACCTGAAAGCGTTTGGTCCGTTCCCTGCATACGGGACTGATTATTTTGATGGCGTTGTTCTGGACAGGACAATGATCAGGGATACACTAGGTTACAGAACATGGGCAGCTATCAGAAAATCAGGGAGCTGGCCTGATAACCTGATTGCACCTCTTCCTGTGTGGATTTTAGCACATACAGACGCAGCCTCTCTGCCACCTAATGCTAAGTTTGGAACAGATGGTTATCTGTGCTCAGTTTATGTGAATGGTGCTTTCCACGGTGTGTTCGTCTGGCGCGGCAGTAAACCGGCAGCCGATTACCTGATAGATAAAAAAAATAAAATGAACTATCTGGTGCAGGCATCATCGAACAAACGTGCCGGAATGTGGCAAAATTATCTGTCGTCAGACTGGGATTACTCATATCCAAAAAAACCAAATGAAAAAGGCCTGTCCAATCTGGTCAATTATTTGGGAGAATGTCAGGCAGGAACAGCATCTCTTTCAGATTTTGAAAGTTATGCCCATAAACAGTCCTGGCTGGATTATATTCTTTTTATCGAGCTGGCAGCCTCTCAGGAGAGCATGATTAACAATCTGTTTCTGGAATCATGGGATGGTGGCAATATCTGGCATGTCATGTCATATGATATGGATGAAACATTCGGTATTGTGTGGAATTATACGCCTTCTCAGGTTCAGCCTGGGGTTATAGGGTGGATAACAAACTATAATGCAGCATGGACTATGCTGCGTGAATATTTTGCAGATGATCTAGCTGCGAGATGGAAATATCTGCGTGATAATAACGTAGTTTCACCTGATGCGCTCGACAAAACAATCCGCAAGCTCACAGGCACGATTTCAACGGATGATTTCGCTTCTGATGTTAGCATGTGGGGGACAAACAGCCAGTCGACCTATGGCTTTCTTATTACGTGGATTATTGGCCGTATTGCCTGGCTCGATGAACAATGGAGCTATAGCGCGTCATAACAGCGCATGACGAACGAAACCGCCTGAAAGGGCGGTTTTTTATTTCTGGACTACAAAAATATGACGGAAGAACAGAGCAGGGGTGCTGCCCCTGCATCTGACGAGGATCTGCGCCAGATTGTCAGAGACCATACGCAGGATATTGCACAGCTCAGACAGGATGTTGGCGAGATAAAACTAAGCCAGAACAACCTGCGCGACGAGGTTATCGCTATGCGTGCTGAAGGCAAGCAGTGGCGCGTTAACAGCGACCAGAAAACCGAGAGCCTGCAAACCTCGATAGATAAACTCACACGGGAAATGGCCGTGCGAAACGGCGTCGAGCAGGAGAGAAACCGCCAGTCTCAGGAAAGAACACAGGCTCTGCGCCGTCTGTCTCTGTTCTTTGGGATGCTGTGCGCCATTCTCGGACTGATCAGCACGACACTTTTTTCCTCCCAGACATTCGACACAGCGTTCTGGGGGCATTTTCACCTGCACCCCCGAACTGAAAGCCACACACATGCAAAACCAGATAACTGACCCTGTGCAGGCTGTTGCCCGCACAGCCTGGGGAGAAGCGCGCGGAGAAGGTGTGCGCGGGATGCGTGCTGTGATGAACGTTATCGCTAACCGTGCCGCAACTCCCTGCTGGTGGGGGCGCGATTACCTCACAGTCTGCCTCAAAGCCTGGCAGTTTTCCTGCTGGAATGAGAACGACCCCAACCGCCCGAAACTGCTCTCTGTGACCGGCACAGATCCTCAGTTCAGAGATGCTCTCGATCTGGCGGCACAACTCATATCCCGAAAACTGCCGGATATCACGCAGGGATCGGACCACTATTTTGACACTCGCACCAAAACACCGGCGTGGGCCGATAGCAATGCATATCGCTGCACGATTGGCCACCATGCGTTTTATCGCCTGAGGCCTTACGGTCAGGAAAAAGACAATGGCTGACGAAACGACACCTGCAGAACAGGTAGCCACCAAAAAAGAATCGGTTGCAACGACAATCAAAGCAACAGCGGCCGGCCTCTCACCTATGGCGCTGGTGATGGCATTGCCAGAGCCATATTCCACCTGGGCGCTCTATGCCTGTGTGGTGTTCGCCTGTGCGGGCCTTGCCGCAACGCAGATTCCTATGCCGGAGCATCCGAACAGCAAACTGCTGCCCTTCTACAAAATCCTCAATTTTCTGGCTGCCAACTGGAAATTTGCCGCGAACACAGCGATGGCGCTGCGCGGTAAGACCAGTTCAGGCGTAACGAAAGATACCTCAAAATGAAAAAAGCACTTCTTCTCCTGCCGCTGCTGGCTGTTACTGCCTGCGCCAGCACCTCTCAGGGTAAACTGCGTCAGGCTGTGTACGACATGGACAGCGCGTATCACATCCTGGCAAACCCGATGCCCGATGTAATGGCAGGTAAGGTGCCGGGAGTAACACTCACGGACACACAGAAAAGCCTCGTAAAACGTGCCAGCCAGACGGTTTTCAATGAGCTGAGCACGCTGAACACCTCAGTTCAGAATGGCGACAGCATCACAGAAACAGCCGTTGCCGCAGCGCAGACTGACCTCGCATCCTTCACGGCCTGCTGGAGTGGCGTGAAAACAGGAACAACACCGGCGGAATGCACCGCCCTTGCAGGGAGCAAATAATCATGGACGCAGCAGCAATCAGTGCGATTCTTGGCGTAGCCGGAACTGTTTTCGAGCTGGCAGAGAAATACGGGCCGGAGATTTACGAGACGGTGATCAGCGCGATCAATCAGACCAAGTCAGGTACCGGCCCGACCACGGCAGAGCTTGAGGCAATCTTTGCTAAATGCAAAGCCGACAACGAAGCCATTCAGAGTGCCTGACTTTGAACTTGGCATGATAGTCGGTGGTGGCGGGGTAACCCTCGCCATCACCTTGCTGGCTATCGTGTGGCGCATACTCGTCGTGAAATCTGACTTCTGGCGCAACGCTGAAGATGAGTAAAACTGACAGTGTAATTTAAAAAATCATTTATCCCAGTTAACTTTATTACACATAAAAATTTGACAAAATATACTTTTCTTTAATTTTAAATGGCAACGAGTTAGGTGCTATTTAACAGATCTGGCATCCACAAGAGGAGGTGAAAATGCCTATAATCGTCGCCGGGGTTGGAGGATCAACAACCTATCCGGATGATACAGATCTAGCATCAATCGCAAATATTCAAGCTGCAACATCAGTAACCGTTACTGGCTCAGGAACCGTAGTTAATACTGAAGCCCTGGCAGCACTCTCAGCCCTCAAAACATTAACAGTAACCGACGGGGCTACTATTGTTGATAATGGCGGCCTGGCAAGCATATCAACTTTAAGTAAAATTGAAATAAATGGAGGAACTTATGAAGACACAGGAGGAGCAATCAATGTAAACCTTCTAAGTGATATAGTAATAGGCCCCACGGGAGGCGTTTTAAAAATAGATGCACCGTCACTTGTAGGTGTATCACTAACCACTCCAATTTCTTATGTAGATAGTAGCGGCAATACTACAAGTACACCCCCTAAAAACTTCGTACTTGATCTTCCATACCTTACATTTAAAGACCTTATTGGAACAACACATTATATTCCAATTGATGTAACATACAATGGAACGACAACTGTAGTACAGGATAATACTGGACTTGTTACTCAACTATTAAGCTCTCTTGGAATTAGCTTAGCAACCCGTACAATTACACTTGAAGGCAACCCTTTCGACTTAACAAGCGGACAAACAAAAGAATATACCGGAAGCACTTCCAGTTCTGATGCTATTATTTGCTTCTTAAGTGGCTCTATGATTGATACTCCATCAGGTCTGGTTGCCGTTGAGGACTTATCAGTTGGAGACCTCATAAATGTATATGAAAATAATAAACCTCATATACGTTCCGTAAAATGGTCAGGGTATGCACACTGCGCTGTAAAACCAGAAAAGCCTGATGATATGGCTGGTTATCCGGTGCGAATTCTGAAAGATGCCATTTCCCCTGGTGTACCGTTTAAAGACATGCTGATTACTGCAGAGCACTGCCTGTTTTTTAACGGTACTTTTATACCGGCACGTATGCTGGTGAATGGCCGTTCGGTTTTTTATGATAAATCCATCACTTCTTACACTTATTATCATATTGAAACAGAATCTCACTCGGTGATCATGGCTGATGGCATGCTAACCGAAAGCTATCTGGACACAGGAAATCGCAGAACTTTCCAGCAGAAAAGCAGTGTTTTCATCTTCAACGAAAATACAAAAAGCTGGGAGAACGATGCTGCCGCTCCTCTGGACGTATCACGCGAACGGGTAGAACCCATTTACCGCCAGATTGCACAACGTGCAGATAAGATGCTCCTGCCCATTCAAAGCAATCTTCAAATATTAACTTCTGAAAGCAACCTGCATCTTCGTTCAGCTGCCGGACACGTTATTAAGCCGCTCCGTAATATTGAAAATCATACCCTTTTTATGATTCCTGGCAATATTAACACAGTTCAGATTGTTTCAAACAGCAGCAGACCGTCTGATACACAAGGTCCATTTGTCGATGACAGGCGTAATTTGGGCGTGCTTATAGGTAAAATCTTTTTTTCTGAGGGCAATACAAAAAGAGAAATCACACATCACCTGATCGACGAAAATCTTGAAGGCTGGCATAGCCTGAGCCACCCTTCCTTACGCTGGACAAACGGCTGTGCTTATCTACATCTGGGGCCACGCGAACCCGGGAGTATTGGCCTGCTGTCAATCAGCATTGAAGCTGCCGGCCCTTACTGCATAACGCATGAAGAACTCAACCTGGCAACAGCATAGCACTATCAAGGATCTGGTGATGCTTTGTCACCAGATCCTTTTATACGGGCGTGATACAATTATCGAGAAAAACATAGGAGATTCCTGCAACAACGAAAACCAATACAGAATTTCACCCTAAATATGCCAGACGCCATAAGATTAATAAATCTCATATCCGAGGTAAAAAATTTTATCTGTTTTGTAAAATGCAAAACCCGAACCATAAAATTATCTTTAAAAACGTAAAAAAACTACCATTTTTTAAATCAAATGTATGTCCGCAATCCACATCGCAGCAAGCTTTATCTTCTATCTCAAAGAATGAGTCCTGAGCCTGGCACTGATATTGCACTCCTCATGCCGGGTATGATTGTGGATTTCCCTGATACGCTTCTCTGGGTCGAACCGGCGTCACTGTCGTTACTTCGATGAAGTAGCCGCCCTTTGCTCGAAAGTGGAAGGACCATGCACCATGTGTGTCGCATGGAGCATGCACCTCCCAGCCATCCGCACTGAGACGCTTATACAGAGCATCGACGTCTTCGTGAGACTTTTGGATGAAACCAATGTGCATGATGTCGAGTTGCCTGGGGTAACTGAAGTCTTCGAGTTTTTTGGCAAAATGATTGACGATTAGTACCAGCCCGTCATCATCCTGCATGATGGCCATTTTGCTTCCACGCACAACGAGAGTTCGCAGGCCGAAATATTGTTCGAACATTGCGCGATCAGCTTCAGTATCGTGGCTGTAGAGATTGATGTGGTTTAGCTTCATAGCTGTGTCTTTCCGTCGGTGAGACGGACACGAGCCGGTCGCAACCTGGACAACGACTACCGACCACGGACGAGGCCAATCCTCATCGTGCCCGGCCATGGTCAGGAGCAGGCTTACCTGCTCAGGCGTGACTGTCTCCAAAGAGACCGCAGGTTGTCACCATACCTGCATCGCTGTCTTTTTAGGCACGGATGATTGTGCTGACGTCAGCAGTAGTGGTCAAGCAGCATCTTCAGTTATGCCCTCTTCGTAAAGACTTATCGGATGACGTAACATGCCAGCGTAATGGTGGCTCTAAACGAAGGACCAGCTCATGTTTTGGTCACTTGTCATAACTCTGCCAACAGATGTCATCGGGAAATGTGATGTGAATACTGTCGCATCGTGTTCAATAGCGTAATTCAAAGCCCATTTGCGCGATACGATGGCTGTCTGGGGATCTGCATCAAAAACGGCACTCCACTCCGGAACACGCACTTGAATAGGGTGATGCATGACATCTCCCGTAAAGAGTGCACGCTCCATACCAGATTTCAGCACAAGAGATGCGTGATGTGGCGTATGCCCAGGTGTGGAATGAAAGGAAATTCCCTCAAGAATTTCGGATCCGTCTACGTCAATCTGATCTGCAAGACCCGCCGAAACAATCGGATCAACGCTATCTATGCGTGTCATGAAGCTGGTTTTATTACGGGCACTATCATGAGCAGGATTGCTGAAAAAATCGTATTCGGCTTTGGAAAAAATATATCGGGCATTCGGGAAGGTCGGAACCCAGATGCCATTTTTCAGGCGTGTATTCCATCCGACATGATCGACATGCAGATGGGTAAGAAGAACAAAATCGATGTCTTCAGGCCTGACGCCAGTGCGCATTAAATTTTCAAGCCACACTGTCTGCAAATGATCAAAATGCAGAGCAGCTGGACGGACCTTGTTATTTCCAACTCCCGTATCCACAAGAATTTTCCGGCCGCGATCCTCGACGAGCCAGCTATGAACGCTCAAAAGGACTTTCGTTTCTGAAGCATCCAGCGTTTCAGGCAGGTCGGGATAGGCCTGAAGTGCCGTTGCATTATTCCAGTCAGGAAGTAGCTGTTCCGGAGAGAGTGCTTTCAGCGTCAGATCCTGTATTTTTAGAATGCGGGCATCCCCTACAGTATACCACTGAAGATCGTTCAGAAGCATAAGCCTCCCTTTCGTTTTTATTTCTCAAAGAAATACAGCACTGTTGTCATAAAGGGAAAAGAGATTTCAAGTCTTGCGGGATTACGCCTGTTGCATGGTTTGACAGACATCCGAAAAGCGGGTCCCATTCTTCAATGCGCAGATCACAAATCAAACCTTCTGATGCAAAGGGATCACCGGCAATCATCGCGTCAACCTCCTGTCGACTGGCGCCTTTCATAATCAGAAAGCCGGAGCGCAATGGGGCGCCTTTCAACGGACCAGAGGCCAGCAGACTGCCTTCCTGTATAAGGCGCCTGAGATACAACACGTGTGCTGCGACATGCTGCCCCCACCCCTCGCCGTCAGGGTGCTCCATGCGAACAAGATAAACAGGCATTTCAAAAGTCTCCTTCAGAACCGGGCTTACCAATCACTCGAAGCCTTCAGTATATTCTTCTTTTTTGCTGGATAAATTGTCGATATGAGACATCAGTCACAACTGAGGATGATGAATGCTTGACCGTTTAACCAGCATGAAGATTTTTATCAGGGTCGTGGAACTGGGGTCCTTTGCTGCGGCCTCCCAGCAGCTGACTTTGTCGCCGCAGATGGTCGCCAAACATATAGAGGCTCTGGAGCATCACCTTGGTGCTCGCCTGTTACATCGGACCACACGTCGGCAAAGTCTGACTGAAACAGGACGGCTCTATTGCGAGCAGTGTCGCCTGGTTCTGAAGGCCGTTGAACGAGCGGACAGTCTGGCAGCCAATACGCTTGGCACACCGCGTGGCATATTATCTGTCAGTGTACCCGTCACCTTCGGGCGAACAGTATTCCTGCCATTTGTTCACAATTTTCAAAAAAAATATTCAGAAATTCAAGTCCATTTGTCACTGACAGACCAACTGGTTCATCCCACAATGGATGGTCATGAGGCTGTGATCCGAATTGGTGAACTGGAGACGGACCTTACAGCGGTCAGTCGTCCTTTGACGGCCTATCGTCGGGTCATTTGCGCGGCTAAGACCTATCTGGAAAAACACGGTTTTCCAGGGCAGCCCGAAGATCTGATGCGTCATGAGTGTCTCATATATGAAAATTCCGGCGGCCCTGTAACGACCTGGCACTTTTCTCAAGGGAGCGTTACGCGGCTTGTGACCGTCTCCGGGCGGATAATCAGTAATGATTCAAGTGTTCTGCATTCTGCAGCACTTGCTGGCGATGGTATTCTGCTAGGATATGAGCAGGCCCTGCTTCCTGATATTAAAAACAAACGGCTTGTCCGGCTTATGCCCAGGTGGACAGTTCCGGACAGGCCCATGCACCTGCTCTATAACGCAGGTCCGGTTATGACGCCAAAACTGCGAGCCTTTGTGACCGAGCTTCAACAGACTTTCTAGGTTTAAGTTACCCTCAAATATGGAGGCAAGCGGTCTGTCCGGGTGATAGCCTCATCATCTTTACAGGACATCTTCTAGCCAGGCTCAGGACTCATTCTTTGAGATAGAAAATGAAGCTTGCAGCGATATGGATTGCGGACAT
>NZ_JOMN01000049.1:0-27609 GCF_002153485.1 Acetobacter sp. DmW_043
AACCTCCGGAGCAATAAACGCGTCCAGCGCAATCCCCTCAGCCTATTTGCCCGATGGGGCAGCAGCAATAATGTTTAATGACCAGCACCGTGAGGTCGGTACATTCTGATCCGACTGAGAGTTCGGCGTTGTTAAAACACACAACACATGCTGCTTCTGAAAAGACAGAGTGAATAAAATACCCGAATTTGCATAACCAGATGTCGCTATAATCTGAAAGCCTTTGTTGAGTAATGTATCAAGAGAGTCTGATATCGGCTTAAGAGTGGTAGGAATATCCTGAGGACTATAGGACGATTTTGCTCCTGCTTCAGGTAAAAAATCACTGGTTGTTTCAGCCATGCCTGATACTGGCGTGATAAGGCAACATGCTGCGATAAGAGAAAAAAGCTGTATTTTCATAAGAAAAATAAAATCCTTATAATTTGATTTAATCAGTATTTCCTGAAGTATCAGGATAACAGATAGTTTAGTTGTATATGATGAAAAATTACATCCTGTAACATATGGCATATAGCATGCAAAAATAGTGCAGAGCTTGTTTGATTTCTTTATTCCTTTTACCCTGCTCATGTTTAATTCATGGCAGGTTGAAAAACTATGATAATGTCTGCATCTTCAAACAGCGTGGAACCAGACTATGCAGCGCTGGAGAAAGCGTTAGTTGATACTGACCCGTTTCCTCATATTGTGGTGCCGCATTTTATTGGTAAGGAAGATCTGGCACGCCTGTTTCACGCCATGCCTGAAATTTCAGGAGGGGGGTCTTTCCCACCTTCGGCATTACGTTTATCGCCTCCTGTAGCGTCTCTTGTTGAGCAGATGCAGGGGCAGAAACTTAAGCAGATTATCGCAAAAAAGCTTAATCTTGATCTTGAAGATGCGCCTTCTATGCTGACGTTACGTGGCTGGACACGTGAGAAAGATGGTCGCATTCATACTGACTCGCTGACCAAAAGAGTGACAATCCTACTGTATCTCAACCCGGCAGGAGAGAAATGGGAAAAGCAGGATGGTTGCCTTCGCCTGCTGCGCAGTCCGCATGATATTGAAAACTACAGCCAGGAGATTATGCCGGTGGATGGTACTCTGGTTATTTTTCCTAACAGTGCTGCGGCCTGGCATGGGCACAGGCAGTTTGTAGGGCAGCGTTATACAATTCAGCTTAATTATATGACGAAAGATTTTCGTGCCCGTGCTGAGCTTTATCGTCATAAAATTTCGGCATTTGCTAAAAGATTTTCAAAATCTCATAGTAACTAACATGCATAGCCTGTCATAAAATAAGTGGAGAGATGTTATATGGCCCGGTCTTTTTTGCCAGACAGACAATTTAAGATAAATAAAATGCAGAATAAGCACAAAGCACCCTCTTTTTTATATCTTTTGACCGGTGCAGCACTCTGTTCGCTGACAGCGTTATCAACAGCCCAGGCTCAGACTGATGCAACGGCAGTGGCATCTCAGGCACAGGTTTCCTCCGTGCCAGAAATTGAAATGACCCCAATTCCTCCGGCACTTAATAGTGCGCAGGTTGTTCGTGCAACATTGCCTAACGGACTAAAGGTCGTAATTATTCCTGACCGTCTTGCTCCTGTTGTTACAACGCAGGTGAATTATCTGGTTGGCTCAGCTGAAGCTCCTGAAGGTTTCCCTGGTACAGCACATGCGCTTGAGCATATGATGTTTCGAGGCAGCAAAGGGCTTGATAAAGACCAGCTTGCAGCAATAGGCACACAGCTGGGTGGTGGATATAACGCGTTTACTACAGAAGATGTTACGCGTTATTTTTATACAGCACCGGCACGTGATCTCCCGGTTCTGCTCAGAATTGAAGCGTTGCGCATGCGTGGTCTGACCCTGAGTGACAAAGACTGGGAAAAAGAACGCGGTGCGATAGAGCAGGAAGTGTCCCGCGACCTTTCCAGCCCTGCTTACCGTTATATGGAGCAGCTTCAGTCTCTGGTGTTCTCAGGCACACCTTATGCTCACGATGCTTTGGGCACCCGGCCTTCGTTTGATAAAACTAATGCAGCTTTACTGCGTAAATTTTATGATCAGTGGTATGCCCCTAATAATGCCGTTCTTATTATTGCCGGCGATGTAAATCCCGTGACGGCACTTGAGCAGGTCCGCGATATTTTCGGTCCGCTTGAAAAGCGCACTCTGCCAGAACGACAGAAAGTTACACCAAAGCAGCCTTCGGCGCAGACCTTAACATTCCCCACCGATTATCCTGTTGGTCTGGCTACCCTGGCGTTTCCGATGCCGGGGCGCACAGCCCAGGATTTTGCTACAGCAGACATTCTTTCCGATGTGTTGAGCAGCCAGCGTGGAGCGTTATATGACCTGGTGCCTCAGGGTAAAGCACTTGAAACTGGTTTTGAATACTCTCCCAAAAAATATGGAGGTTTTGGTATAGCGCTTGCAGCTTTTCCTAAAGGAGGAGATTCTGCAAAAATTCTCGCTGAATTACGCAATGTTCTGAATAATATTCAGAAAAATGGAGTGCCGGCGGAGCTTGTTGAAGCCGCTAAGAAGCGTGAAATTGCACAGTTGCAGTTTGCTGCCAATTCGGTCGAGGGGCTGGCGGGAATATGGTCAGATGCTCTGACTTTTAATGATCAGGATTCGCCCTGGGCAGCTGTGAAGGCTTATCAGAATGTTACACCTGAGGCCGTCAATAAGCTTGCGGCCTCATTACTGAACCCCGCGCACACTGTTGCGGCTATTCTGACACCTGAAAGTTCGGGGAAGGCAGTTTCGGAAAAAGGATTTGGTGGTGCAGAGTCTTTTGCCTCACCGCCGGATAAACCCGTGAAATTGCCAGACTGGGCTGAACAGGCACTGTCGGCACTTGAGGCCCCGGTAGATGAACCAGCACCTTCAGTAAAAATTTTATCAAATGGTCTGAAGCTTATTGTCTGGCCGGCTCATGTTAGTCACACAGTGCAGCTTAGCGGTATGGTTGAACACACTCCAAGCCTGCAGCAGCCAAAGGGAAAAGAGGGTATCAGTGCTGTGACTAATGCACTTTTCTCATTTGGTACGACGCAGCATGATCGTCTTGCTTTTCAGAAAGCTCTGGATGATGTGCCTGCATGGGAAGACGCAGGCAGTAGCTTTTATGTTCAGACGCAGACCCGTGATTTTGAGAAAGGTGTTGCTCTTCTGGCTGAAAATGAGCTGCATCCTGCTTTTCCTGAAAAAGCTTTCCGTATTATTCAGGCTCAGACCGCGCAGACACAGGCAGGTGTATTGCTTTCACCGGGGTATCTCTTTTCAAGGGCAATTAAAAAAGCCCTTGTACCACACGATGACCCAACCTTACGTGAAGCAACGCCTGCAAGTATCATGAGTATTACTCATGAGGATGTTTTATCTTATTATCAGCACGCCTGGCGCCCTGATCTGACAACTATTGTTATTACGGGGGATATTACCCCCGAAAAAGCGCGTGAAGTAGTTGAGAGAGAGTTTGGTGCCTGGAAAAATGTCGGGCCGCGACCTGATCTTGATTTGCCTGCTATCCCTCTGAACAAGTCATCACGTGCAACTGTGCCGGATAAAAGTAATCTTCAGGATGAGGTTATACTGGCACAGACACTTGGTTTGCAGGTCAGAAACCCTGATCGTTATATGCTGTCTCTGGGCAATCAGGTTCTTGGTGATGGTGGCTTTTCTTCACGGCTTTATAAAGAGTTACGTGTTAAAACTGGCTATGTTTATTCGGTTGGCAGTCACTTCTCATGGGGCAGAACCAGAGCAAATTACAGTATAAATTATGGCTCAGACCCGGATAAAGTAGGCAAAGCTGCAAATCTGGCGTTAAAGAGTTTGCAGAATATGCAGACTTATCCCGTCACAGCAGAAGAGCTGGCTTTAGCTAAAGCAAGTCTTTTACGCAGTATTCCTCTGCAACGTGCCAGTCTGAGTGATATTGCTGATGAGTATCTGAGCCTTGAAGAGCTTGGTTTGCCGCTTGATACAGGTAACCGCGCTGCCAGAGCTTATTATAAAGCTACAGCTGCTGATGTGCAGAAAGCTTTTAAGAAATGGTTGCGTGTAGATGGTATGGCAGAAGTGGTTAAAGGGCCTCAGCCAACATGGTAAAATAACGTCAGATTATATAATCTGAAAAAAGGCCACATCAGAAATGATGCGGCCTTTTTTTAGTTAGTCAGCTTCGATAATCCTGAGTGTCGGACCTGAATGACGTTTAGGCGGCATATAAAGCTTCTGATCCGGTGGGGTTGGGTGGCGTAGCTCCATAATCAGTTCAAGATTATCGTGTGCGCTAAGGGCATCACGGACTGTTCTTGATTTATTGTGAACACGGTAACGGCAGAGAATTTCTGGCAGATAACCAGGTTCAAGGTTGTGGTCGATAAATTTTAGCCAGAAATCATAATCTTCCCAGCCACGATCAATGTCAGTAAAACCACCCAGCTCTGCCCATATGTTTTTTCGTATCAGGGCCATGACATCAACATAGTTATTTTTTTTGAGCAGTTCAGGGTCAAAAATATCCGCTCGTCCTATACCGCGGCGCTCTCCAAACTCTTCAAGCTGGCTATAGACAGCAGGAAACTGACCATTGTTCAGAGCCGCATAAAGCTTTTCAAGAGCGGTGGGGTAAAGTGTATTGTCAGCATCAATAATAAAGACACTCTCTCCTGCAGCGTGCTGAAAAGCCAGGTTGCGTGAAAAAGAAGGTCCCTGGTTAAATGCGTTAGCCAGAAAGGTAATTTTGTAAAAGCATTTTTTATGTTCTGTCAGCCATGACAAAATAATTTCATGCGTATCAGCTTCGTCAGATGCATCATCTATAATAATCAGATCAAGTGCCTCATGTGTCTGTGCAGCCAGAGATTCGAGACATTCTTTTATAAAGTCGGCATAATTATAGTTTGTCAGGCAAATGCTGATCAGGTCTGAAGGAACAGGCGTTGCTTTGCAGAAGGAAAAAATCTGGTTGGGAGCAGGGTCCCATGGTTTGGGAGAAATCATTGTACGGTGCTCCAGACAGAAGCAAGATAGCTTCTGATGTCGTTCAATTTGGAAAGAGCCAGAGATTTATTAGCAAAAACTCTGAAGCAGTTTTTTTGTATACGTGCAGCTTCAGCCATGCCGTCATCTGTATTCAGCAGCCATTCGATCAGATTAGGAATGTGTCGTGCAGATTCACTCAGATAATGTGTACCATTTTTATAAAGCGGATGAGGGAAGCATTCTTCGGTAACAACAACGGCTCCTGATGCCATATTCTGCTGGACGAGGCGGTGCCATTCAAAAAAACCAAAATCATCGCGGTGAATATTGAGAGCAATCTTGGAGCGTTCAGCGATGTAGCGTGGAAAATTTGCAGGAACAGAGTATTTACCAGAGTGGGTTAGTGGTCCATCTGTTTTTCTGTAGTATAAAAAGCAGGAATATTCGGTAAAAAATTCTGTATTATGACTGAAGAAACGTTCTCTGTTACCGGAGGTGTTTCCAAAAAAGCTGATATCAAGAGGCCGCTCTTCTAATGGGCATAAGGGGGAGGATGAATTCTTAGTTTCTTCAGACAATACTCTGAAGAAAGGATGTTTTTTTTCTGTTTGTGTCAGCGTTGTTTTTTTGACAGCTGGCAGAGGGTCGAAGTGAAAAACATTAAGACCTGTATTTTTAAAAGATGCCATATTCTGATGGCAGATATCAATAACGCCAGCTGACATCAGACAGTAAATCAGTCCTCTGGTGAACCAGAGTGTATGTGGCTGCTCAGTATTGAACATAATTGATGACGTAAGAATATCCTCATTTTTCCAGTGTTCGCTTCCGCTTAGGAAGAAGAATTCATGAGGTGCACAGAAAATGCATAGTTCCGGCCGTTCAGAAACGGGCGTTTTTTCAGTCATTAACTGCACATTTATTTTGCTTCTTTTGATGTAACTACAAAGTATTTCAGCTAGTTCCTGAATAAAGATGTTTCCTTCAGAGTGGTAAAAAACACCAACACTTTCTGGCAGAACAGCTTTCCCCGATGGTTTTGCGGGTGTGTAAGTCAGTTGCTGTTTACATTCCCAGCCCAGATGTTGCGCAATATGACGTGGTGAGAGAACGGTGCGCCCTTCACCAATGCCGTATAACAGAGCATGACGTGTTGCTGAGATACCTTCAAATTTTATATTGGGATTAGCAGCCTGATAATATTCAGGGTTAAAATATGGATATTTTTTAATTTTATTCAGGCAGTTTAAAAGAACTTCGTGAGAATTATTTTGTAATAATCCTTTTTCAAAGAAATAAAGATTTTCATTGTGTCTCAGGTAATGTGCAAATGGGTTTTCATCTTTTTCAAAAGTGCTCTGAAAAAGATTTTTATAAGTTTGTGTATTAAAGGTGTCATTAGGGTTTTTATTTTCATGACATCCAAAAAGAACGTAATGAATAATTGGATCTATTCCGGAATTTTTAACATCCGGGTAGCTGGTGAGATAAAATTCTGCATTAAATAACTGAGAACTAAGGATCGTTTGAATATCCTTTTTGTTCATAAGTGTTAGCGTGGTCATATGTATTCCTGCTGATCGTTTTATATCATCGTATCAGAATGACAGGAGTTTAGCATTTTTTAAGAGAATATCGGCATATTAAAGATATGCATCGGGTATTTGTCAGGATCTTCGGACTTCAGGATCAGTCTTGCTTTTTCACTACATTCATTAAATAGTATTAATATAAAATACAAAAATTTAAAATTAGTTAATTAAATTACATTTATTAAATTAATTAACCAGTAATAAATAACTTTTTTATAATAATTAAGTTTTGAATAACTAAAATTATCTGGACATATATCATAAAAAAAGCCTAAAGGAGGCGCAGAGTTGCTCATTACATTTAGTCAGGTGAAAAATGAAAGTGATTAACAGTAAAGCCCGCGTTAAACAGCCTGCGAAGCAAGCGGTTAAACAGCCTGCTAAACGTAAAGCAACCGTTGCAGCTAAAAAGCCTGCGCGGAAAGATTTTGTGCCCGATAAAATTTCGAGCACAGCCGATTTATCAGATATTGCTTCTATGTCAGAAGTTTACTTTACTAATTTTTCTGATGATGACGATACAACTTTGCGTCATGTAAGCGAAGCAGAACGCGCTATCCATTTTGATAGCGTCTGGTATTTGTCAGCTTATCCAGATGTAAGAGATGCCGGTATTGAGCCTGTAGAGCATTTTCTTCAGCATGGTATGCTCGAAGGGCGTAGCCCTAATGCAGCATTTAATGCTGAAAGCTATGTTAATGCTAACCCTGATATTGCTGCATTTCCATTTGGTCCGTTTATGCACTATGTCTGCTTTGGTTATCGCGAGAAAAGAGCGTTACGCTAACCCTTTTTTTGTAACTAAGAGTGTTCGCCCGGGCATCTTTCCGGACATTCTCTTTTTATACAAAGGTTTTTTGTAGTCTGCTTATCTGATTCTACACAGAGTAAGCAGGTATGAAAATGACTTCAGTCAGTTTGTTGCCGGATGATATCCCCCTGCTATTCAGTAGGGGGATATTTTTTTGATAATAATTCCGACTATTTTTTGATATATTATTTATAGACAGAGCAGTATCAACGCATATCGATACTACTCTTTTTTATAATTATGGGTTTTTATTTGAAGAAGATTTTTCTGCCTCAGGAGCATCAATAAGATCTTCTGTGAGTTTAATAGAATAGGCAGTTTGAGGAACAGCCTCGTGAGGTGGAACTTTACGGAAAAATTTCCAGCCGATGGTAAGCAGGCCTGCAATTATGGGGATTGAGCAGAAACTGAAGGTGCCTTCAGGGTAGTTAAACGCCATAAGAAGTAACACAGCAATGAAAAATGCCAGAGTGATCCATGAGGTAAAGGGTGCACCAGGCATAGGGAATGATGTTGGCGGAATTTTACCGGCATTAATCGCCTGTCTGAGTTTGATCTGAGACAAAACAATAAAACACCATGTGCCCAGAATGCCGATGGAGGAAAGACTGATCACTATTTCAAAGATTTCTGATGGCAAAAGGTAATTCATAAAAACGCCGACAATATAAACCGCTACAGTTGTAAAAATAGCAGCAGCAGGCACGGCACGTTTATTCATTTTTGTCAGGTAACGTGGTGCTGAGCCATCAAGAGCCAGTGCTCTGAGGATGCGGCCCGTTGAGTAAAGACCTGAGTTGAGGCTGGAGAGAGCTGCTGTCATGACGACAACATTCATAAAGCTGCCAATACCTGAAACACCCAGACTCGAGAAAAAAGTGACAAAGGGGCTGACACCGGCTTTATAGCGGCTCCAGGGCAGAAGCAGCACAAGCAGGGTAATCGTGCCAATATAAAATAAAGCGATGCGCCACATAACAGAGTTAATTGCTTTAGGGAGTATTGTTTTTACATCTTCACACTCACCTGCTGCTGTACCAATCAGCTCAATACCGGCATAGGCAAAAATAACACCCTGAACGAGCACAAGGGTTGGCATGACTCCATGGGGAAAAAAACCACCATTTTCTGTAATCAGATGCAGGCCGGTTGTCTGATGCTCTACCGGGATACGCAGCCCGAGTACAGCAGCGCCAACAATCAGAAAAATAATGAGCGAGCTGACTTTTATAAGAGAAAACCAGAACTCCATTTCGCCAAACCAGCGCACTCCCACAAGGTTCATGCTTGTAATCAGCACAAGTGCCAGCAAAGCAAAGATCCATTGTGGCACACTGTGCATGGGCCCCCAGAAGCGCATATAAAGTGCGACGGCTGTAATGTCGCCAATACCTGACATGGCCCAGTTAAGAAAAGCCATAGACCCTGCGACGTAAGAGGCTTTAGGACCCAGAAATTCCTGTGCGTAAGAGACAAAACTGCCGCTTGTGGGGCGATACATTACCAGCTCGCCCATAGCGCGCAGCATCATAAAGGCAAAGAAACCGCACACCAGATAAATAAGAGCCAGTGCCGGACCAACGGCCTCCAGCCTGGCACCAGCGCCAAGAAAAAGCCCACTGCCAATGGCTCCCCCGATGGAGATCATCTGAATCTGTCGTTTATTCAGTCCGCGGTGATATCCTTCAGAGGTCAGTTTCCCTGAAGAAGGCGTAGCCTCATTCAGGTCAGGAGGTGATGCTGTCATCCGGTTGTCCTTAGGCTGTGATTTCTGATGATACAGGAATTTGTAATCTGAGGCTTTTAAAGCCCAATAGTAGAAAAATACAGATAGTGATGCAGTGGAGATGTGTTTTTCATGTCGTTAAAATCTTCTGAAACTGTTCACCTGTGGTGTTATTCTCTCATTGTTATTTGTATATGATTCTAAATGAAGGATATAAAATCATTTCTTTGTTTAAACGATAATGGAAGCATTTAATTTTTTAAAGCATCTGAAAAATACATTCAGGCTTATATCATGGGCAGAATATCAGCATAAAACATGCATTCTCTGCGTGTGTCATATTATTATATTTTTTAGTTATCCGGGGAATAATGGCTTTATCAGAGAAAAAAACTGTCTTGTCGGTCATTATCCTGGCAGGTCTGATAACATTTTTGCGCTGGCCTGAAATTTTGTCTGATGCACAGTTCTGGGCTGAAGACGGTATGTTCTGGTGGCCTGAGGCCCGGGTAAAAGGGCTGGCTAGTCTCTGGTTGCCTCATACAGGCTATTTTCAAACGGATGATCGCCTGGTTGCCCTGCTTGCTGTGTTCTTTCCTCTGGCATGGGGCCCGGCTTTATTTGCCTGTGCCGCGTTGTTTTTTGAGGTGTTACCGCCTGCGTTCCTGGTATCATCACGCTGTGCAGTAATATGTCCGTCTCTGCTGCTTCGCAGTTGCCTCGCTCTGGCATGGTGTGCGCTTCCTAATACATGGGAGGTGCATGGCAATCTGACCAACAGTCAGTGGCATCTGGGGCTATTATCTTTTCTCATTGTTATGTCATCACCGCCGCAAACCCGCAGATCCTGGATATTTGATATCTTTTTTCTGGGAGTAAGTGCCGTTAGTGGTCCCTTCAGTATTCTGCTTACACCTGTTGCCGCGTTACGGGCCTGGTGGCTGCCTTCAAAAGCCAGCATAACGAGGGTGATAATTCTGGGGGCAGGGGCTCTGATTCAGGCCGTGTGTATTTATATGTCTCAAAGAGGGGTGCCACCTCTTCTGGGGGCTACGCCGATGAATTTTGTGCGTCTTATGTCAGGGCAGATTATTCTGGCAACTATAGTGGGGTGCCACCATTTGCCTCATTGGTACGGGCTGGCCATATGGCGGTATATGTTTTTGCCTTGCCTTCTTTTTATTGCAGCAGCCTGGTTGTGTCTTAATGCGGCATATCGCTGGTCTTCTTTTCGTTATGCGCTTTTCTTTACGGTGCTGATTCTGGGGGCTTGTCTTTCGCATCCGTTACCTCTGTCGCATGGCGAGCAGGTATGGGTCAGAATGAGAATGCCTGACACCGGTATGCGTTATCTTTTTTTACCCCTTGTTTTCTGGGTTAGTGTGGTTGTGGCTCAGGCTCTGGCAGCCCCCCGGGGCTGGACCAGAAATCTCGCTATCGTTTTTCTGGTTTTAATTATGTGTGTTGGTGTTCCGCGTGACTGGCGTTTTATGCCTGAGGCTGATCGTCAGTTTTATGACATCGCACACTATTTTGATCATGCACCGCCTGGCACCAGAGTCACTATTCCTGTGCGCCCTGGTGCAGAAGCTGTTCTGATTCGTTAGGGAGAGGCCATAGCCGGGTGAAATTCGTCAGTGACCGGCCAGTTTACCGTAACGGGCGAGGTGTCAGGCCTGTGCCAGCGTTGCCGGAGGGAGAGTGCCGCCCCACTGGTTATCCTGAGTTGTGAAATGGCCGCTGCAACGGGTGCTTTATTACTAAGCGGCGCAGGTCGGACAGCACGTGAAGAGAGCCAGTATCCAGACCCGGCCAGACATGCGCTCAGGGTTGTCAGCGCAAACATCATTCGCTCGAGTACTGAAGGGAATGGTAAGAACGTGCGCAGCAGAGAGCGCGCTTCATGTTCGCGTTCGTTTTGCGTGGCCTCAGTCGCCAGCAGGAGTTTATTTTCTGTGGTAGTGAGGCTCAGTATATTGTCAGTGCGAATATCCAGAGCGGGTAATTTAAGAGCTGTCATGCCCGACAGAGCATCGCGAAAGGCTTGTGATACGGTCTGAAACTCCTGCTGGAAGCAGGGAAGGAAAAGGGTCGCAGGTCGTTTGCATGGTGTCGTGCTGCGACTGGTCAGGCGGCGAATGGCCCATACGGTCAGGCGCTCACTACTGGTCAGGTCCGTCAGATAAACTGCTGAATGTGTCATGGCGTTCTTTCTGAGGGCGGTCCCTCAGCCTCTGAAAACTGCGTCTGCTCTTTCTTAGATGATAATGATTATTAATTGCAATATAAAACTGACGTTGCCAGTGCTGTGAAATGTATTTTCTGCTTTTCTTGTTCACAGGCTTGAGGCAGTACATAGAGCTATGTCATTCCTTACACATCTCTCCCTTCCTCTTCTGCGCAGGCTTGATCCTGAAACCGCACATGACATTGCTCTCGATGCGCTTACGCTCGGGCTGTCCGTGCCGGTAAAACGCCCGGTGGATGACCAGGCACTGGCTACGCATGCTTTAGGTTATCGCTTTTCGAATCCGATCGGTATTGCCGCAGGTTTTGATAAAAATGCCAGGGTGATGCGCCCTCTTGCTCAGATGGGCTTTGGCTTTGTCGAGGCCGGAACTGTCACGCCTAAAGCGCAGCCAGGTAACCCCCGGCCTCGTCTGTTCAGGCTCACTGAAGACCGTGCCGTGATTAATCGCATGGGGTTTAACAATCAGGGGATTGATCGTTTTGTTATAAGGCTTGCACGTCTTCATCGTCCGCTGTCGTCCGGGCGTGCAGGTGGTGCAGGTGTTCCAGCTGGTGCAAATCTTGGTATCAATAAGACAGGAGCTGACCCTGAACGCGATTATCCGGCACTTGTCGGGCGGGTGAAGGCTTATGTTAATTATATTGTCATTAATGTTTCTTCTCCCAATACACCAGGCCTGCGCGGCCTGCAGGATGCGGCACGCCTGAAAAGCATTCTTGATGCGATTATGGAGCGACACCCCGACAGCCCGCCGCTGCTGGTAAAGCTCGCGCCAGACCTTGAGGATGATGCGATTGCTCCTGTGGTTGAAGCGGCTATTGCTGGTGGTGCCCGAGGGTTTATTATTTCAAACACGACGCTGGCGCGTCCTGAATCGTTGCAGAGTGAGTTTAAGGCCGAAAGTGGTGGTCTTTCAGGCCGTCCTTTGCGCTCACGTGCAACGGATATGCTGCGCCTTGTTGCTCAGGTTTCCGCAGGGCGCATGACACTTATCGCCTGTGGCGGTATAGAGAGCGGCGCTGACATTCTTCAGCGTATTCGCCTTGGAGCGCATCTGGTTCAGGTTTATTCAGCTTTCGCGTATGAAGGGCCACCTCTGATCAGCCGTCTGAAAAAAGAGATGCTGGAGCTTATGCAGGCTGAAGGTATCAGGTCGCTTGAGGAGATTCGGGGGCAGGACCTCTGATGGCACAGAAACAGTCCGGGAGTGTAAAATGACAGGAATATCGTCTGTTGCTGACAGATACGACGGTTATGTTGTTGATTTGTGGGGCACCGTGCATGACGGGGTGCAGACTTACCCTGGTGTTATAGCCTGCCTTGAGGCGCTGCGCGCTGCAGGTAAACGGATTGTTCTGCTGTCAAATGCCCCCAGGCCTGCTGATGTTGTGCACCAGCAGTTGCAGAAATTTGGTGTGCATGCCTCTCTTTACGACGGTATCGTGACCAGTGGTGAGGTCGCCCGGTCGCTGTTGCGTGAGCGCACAGACCCGTGGTGTGCCCGGCTGGGGCGCAAAGTGCTGCATTTAGGCGGTCTGCATGATCTGGGCCTGTATGACGGACTGAACCTTGAGCAGGTGAGTGATGTTGAAGAGGCCGATTTTATTCTTAATGCCGGGCCGGATATCGAGCGCGGGGTAGAGGCCATTGACCCTTATTTGCCTGAGCTGCGTGCTGCTTTGACACGTGGCCTGCCGATGCTGTGTGCTAACCCTGATATGACCGTTATTAAGGGCGGGCAGAGAATGATCTGCGCTGGTGCACTGGCTTTGTTTTATGAGCAGGAAGGAGGCAATGTACGCTGGGTCGGCAAGCCGTATGCTGAGGTTTATGATCCTGTTTTTGAGCTTCTGAACGTACCTAAAGAACGTATTCTGGCCGTTGGTGATGCACTGGCAACAGATATACGCGGTGCCACTGTTGCTGGTATTGATGGCGCCTGGATTCTGGGCGGCATTCACCAGGAGCTGCTCGACGCAGGTGATGAGCGGGTGGCAGAAATTGCCCGTGCGGCAGGTTTGGCCCCTGCCATTACGCTTAAACGTTTTACCTGGTAATGAGTCTCGCACAATGTTGCACCTGCCGGTTCAGGCAGGTGCACATGCAGTTTTAAAATCAGGGAGTGTCTGAGCCAGAAGGCCGCCCTGTCGCAGTGGGGCAACCCGTCGTGCCAGACCTGTTGAATCATCTGTTTCAACCATAATGCCACAAATTGTTGCTTCACCCGTTGCAGGTTGCAGGCGCTCGCCCGGCATTTTGCGCATAAACCGTGTTACAGCCGCGTCTTTGGTCATGCCAATGATGCTGTCGTAGTCACCGCACATGCCGGCATCCGTCTGAAAGGCAGTTCCGGCAGGTAAAATCCGATGATCAGCTGTGGGTGTATGGGTGTGTGTACCAACGACGAGTGAGGCTCGTCCGTCCATTGCGTTGCCAAAAGCCCATTTTTCACTGGTGGCTTCAGCATGAATATCGATCACAATGGCCTGGGTTGTCACGCCCAGGCGGTGGCGTGTCAGCAGCTCATTGGTACAGCGAAACGGGTCATCCAGCGGGTCCATAAACAGCCGGCCCATGACATTAATGACCAGGGCTTTACGGCCATCTGCCAGCTCAACCTGCACGCTGCCATTCCCCGGTGTGCCCGGAGGGAAGTTCAGGGGGCGGATAATGCGGGGAGCTGTGTCGATATGTGGGATAAGATCGCGCCGGTCCCAGCTGTGGTTGCCCAGAGTGATAACGTCAACACCGCCCTTAAACAGGTTTGTTGCGATATCGGGTGAGAGACCAAAACCGTGGCTGGCGTTTTCTGCATTAACAATAACCAGATCGAGAGAGAGCGTTTCACGCAGGCCTGGCAGACGTTCAAGCACGGCATCACGACCGCAGCGGCCAACAATATCTCCCAGAAATAAAATTCTCACACAATTGCCTTTCTGTGTCTCTCGTCAGTCAAAATATAATGTCTCCTTTTCTGTCACAATACAGGAAAGGGGTTTGTCATAGGTGCCGGTGGGCACTTTTTCTGTTTCCTGTAATGACAGGGCATATCCGATTGCCGTGACACCGGGCAGGGCAGCCAGTGTACGGTCATAATAACCACCTCCGTAGCCCAGCCTGTTCCCCTGGCGGTCATATCCTACAAGCGGCACGAGAATCAGCTGGGGTTTGCGTTCTGGTCCGTCTGGCACAAATGTACCAAAACGCCCGGGCAGGAGGGGGGTGTCGGGTGTCCATACCCGAAATGTAAGAGCATGGCCACGGGGGGGAGTGTCGGGCAGTACAACACAACGACCTGCATTGCTGAGAGCATGGCAAACCGGACGGATATCCGCCTCATGCGGGAGAGGCCAGACACAGGCGACGGTCGCGCCGTGCGACGCCAGCAATACCGCTGACAGGCGCTGACACAATGCATCATCCTGAGCCGGGGTGCGCGCCTTCATAGCGCGCAGGCAATCAGCCCGCAGGCGCTTTTTTTCCTGTGTGAGTTCGTAAGAATCAGACATGAAAGGAGCAGAGTGCGGAGCCACCATGACCGTTGGTCTTTTCAACCTCCAGGACCTGCGAGTGCAGGTGGGCACCGGGTAATGTGACCAGGATCACAACAGAGCCAGCTCCCTAGGAAGTGCTTATCGGCCCAGGGGATGACATGCCTGACGCGTCGGGCAGCTCAGCCTCTTCATTGTACTCCTGCTCGATCATTGTTGCAAGACTTTCTGCGCGTTCAGCAAGGTCAGCCAGGCGGGACTGAGTAAAGTCATGCCTGGTGCGCATATATTCAGCTTCCTGTAGTGCTGCTGTTGTGGCTTCAGGCAGAACCCGCTGTGAGAGGTCTTCAATTTCGTCAGCCATAACCAGGGCTACCAGCGCCAGCAGGTGGTTATCATTCGTAAAACCCAGGGAACGAAAGTGCCTGACACGTTTTTCGACAAGCTGAGCCATAGCCTGAAGGTGGCGTTCCTGCCCGTCTTCACAGCCCACCTGGTAGCTGTGTCCATTAATACGAATTGAAACAGTCGCCATAGTTCAGAGGTCTCCTGTCGCGTTAATCTCGTCCAGTGTATCACGTACGCGACTGATCAGGTGATCAAGGTGAGTCACGAGTGCCTGCGTTTGAGGAGGGTTGTCCCGATATGTGCGTTTATTATTTTCCAGTGCGAAGGAAATTCTTTGCAGTGCACGATCAAGACGGATAATCGGGTCTTTCTGCTCACCAGAATTGTCTGTGGAGGATGAGGTGTTCTCTGTTTGTATAGTGTCTGAGAAAGACTGCGCCACTGCCTGAATCCTGCATAATGTATGATTATTCCGACTCCTCAAAGGAATCACCCGCAAACACAATAACGTCAAGCGTAGTTATGAAAACCAGTTTATTTTTTTCGGCTAAAACGGATACTCTCTCATGGCTTACTCTTCACAATTTCGCTAGCGGGGTTGCTGCCTGTCAGCAGGCGAAGGAGCTGAGACCACATCCGGCTTTTGGTTTCATATCAGCGCCAGGTGCCGCTGGGTTTATGGGGGCAGGCTGGTGGCAGGCCCTGATTCGCGCCGTGCAGGAGCAGAGTGGCTATGCCTGCCCGCATATTCTCGACTGTGGCGCAGATCCTGGATACGCATTGTTTGCGGCCTCTCAGGGGCAGAAACTGATAGTGCTTGAAGCCCCATCTCCGGTGCTTGAGAGCGTTAATGAGGTTTATGAACGTCTGGGGGGACATGTTTTTTCCATGCGTCCACCATCATTTGACCTTATCAGCACGTTATCAGGCGTATAGGACCTTGCCGCCGTTTGGCAGCAGGGCTATTCGAAAGAATACATTCCAGGAGATGTCGCCCTGGAAGACTGATGTCATAGAAAGGATTTCATAATGACGCTTACCCCCACGGTTAAGGCTATCCTTAATCAGTATGAAAGCGATAATCCTGGAACAAAAACCAACCTTGCTCGCTTTCTGAATGCGGGAAAGCTGGCGGGTACAGGTAAGCTTGTTATTCTGCCTGTTGACCAGGGCTTTGAGCATGGTCCGGCACGTTCTTTTGCAGCTAACCCGGCTGCATATGACCCACACTATCATTTTCAGCTCGCTATTGAGGCTGGCCTGAGTGGTTATGCAGCTCCTCTGGGCATGCTGGAGTGTGGTGCTGCAACATATGCAGGTGAGATTCCTCTCATTCTTAAATGTAACAGCTCCAACAGCCTTGCCACTGAAAAAGACCAGGCCGTAACAGGCACGGTCGCTGATGCGCTGCGTCTGGGCTGTGCTGGTATTGGCTTCACGATCTATCCTGGTTCTGAATATTGCTTTGATCAGATGGAAGAGCTGCGTGAACTTGCGGCTGAAGCAAAATCAGTTGGTCTGGCTGTTATCGTATGGAGCTACCCCCGCGGGCCGCTGCTGAATAAAGCTGCTGAAACCGCGGTGGATGTTTGTGCTTATGCTGCACATATGGCCGCTCTGTGTGGTGCTCACATTATCAAAGTGAAACCTCCGCAGGAACTGGTTGCTCTTGATGCCTGCAAACCAGCTTATGAGCAGAACAAAGTCGACGTTGCTACTCTGGCAGAACGTATTCGCCATGTTGTTCAGTCATCTTTTGCCGGCCGTCGTATTGTTATCTTCTCTGGTGGTGATAAAACCGGTACAGACAACCTGCTAAGCACCATTCAGGGTATTCAGGATGGTGGTGGTTTTGGTTCGATTATCGGCCGTAATGTGTTCCAGCGTCCAAAAGCTGAAGCACTCGAGCTGCTTGATAAAATCACGACTATTTTTAAAGGCTGAAAAGCACAGGGGCAGAGGGAGTAAGACGATGACAGAGAGCCTGTATCTCTCTACCCCGGTTTTATACAGAGAGGCGGGCTTTTTGCCGCGCCTCTCACAATGTGTGGCCGATTACACACCCGCAGCAGTTTTGCTGCGTCTGGCTGATGATTCTGAGAAAAATCTCTGCGATTTCATTGCGCAGGTTTGTCCTGTTGTGCAGGGGGCTGGTAGTGCGCTGATCCTTGAAGACCGGCCTGCACTGGCTCAGGGTACCGGGTGTGATGGCGTACACCTCTCTTCTGCTTTTACGGGCAGAACTATAAAGGACGTGAGGCGCCTGCTGGGAGATTCGATACAGCTGGGCGTTGCTGCGGGTATCAGCCGTGATGTTGCTATGTGTGCAGGTGAGGACGGAGCAGATTATATTCTGTTCGGTGAAGACGCTCCGCAGAGTGCCGCAGCCATTAAGGAGACGCAGCAGCTTATCAGCTGGTGGTCAATGATGATGGAATTACCCGCCGTGGCTCTGGTCCCTGCGCCACGGTCTATGGCAGGTTTTGTTGCTGCCCAGCCAGATTTTATAATGCCAGGCACAAACTTCTGGGAACAGCAGGAAGAGTGGAATCTCTCATCACTGGTATAGTGTTTACTGAAGTTTGCTTCAGGGCAGTTTCAGATCAGGTGGTGAGGAAAGAGTTTTAAGAGATTTTCTGGTGGTGCGGTGCCCTGGCAACGGCTGCGTTGCATTATCAGAGGTCGTTTTTTCCTGTGATGTGGGCAGCTTTATATTCTGCGTATCAGAGGCAGATGGCAGCATAATATTTTGTTCGTTGAGTGATGGTGCCGCAGGTAACTCAGCATTCTGCACGGCTACATTGCTGGCTGCGGCTGGTACGCTGCTGACAGCAGGCGTGGCAGATACGGGGTGCGTTGCTGATATGGCGGGCTTATCTGTATTTTGTGATATCCCGGCTAAAGGTGCGGGTAATGTCACGCTTTGTATTCTGGTTGCCGGTTTTACGTTCTGACTTTTTTTATTTTTAATTTGCCCGGTTTTTGTAGTTGTATCTGATTTTTTACGGGTGACAGGTGATGGCGTGACCGGAACCGCAGGCGGCTGAATGAGTGACTGAGTAAAGTAGAGTATACCATTAGATTGTGGAATACCCGTGACCCACAGACGGGACGACATGCCCGCACCATTACTGATAATAATCTGCGGCGCCGGTGATGCTTCAAGGCTGACAAGCAGAGGTCTGCCATATACTGTTGGCAGCTGTACTGTGTGTCCTGGTGTGGTCTGTATAGCGGTTTTCAGCTTTTGCAGCGGCCACTTTCCTGTGACAATAGTATATGACAGAAGCTGTCTGAGTGCCGGCTGGCTCTGAGGGGACATGAATGTGCCTCCCGTCTGAGCCGAGTATGTTTCCAGTGCGGAGTTAGGAATGGCAAAAACCGTGTAAGGTCCTTCACGCTGAAGTAAATTCAGCAGGCCGGTATTTTGCAGACCACGTGTATAATCTGCCAGTTCAATAGAGGTTAGCAGAGTTTCTGCAATGGGTCTGTCGCAATAGGCAGGTGTTTCGGGGTCCGGGTAGGCAATAGCACTGTCAGGCGGAAGCTTAGATTTGTCAGCTTCAGATTTGCTGGCTGATGCAGCAGGATAAGTGCGGGTACCTGAGACCGTTGGCATCATATAGGCACAGGTCGACGACTGGGTTGTAAACACATCCTGTCGGGCTGAGCTCTGACACCCGGTAAGCGTCAGAAGACCTGTTAATGCAGGCAAAACAGCAGCAGGTTTCATCAGACCAGCAAAGGGCTTGTATTTAAAAAAAGTAAGAGCGTGTGTTTGCCCCATAATGGTCTCCAGAATATCATACCCGATACAGTTTCTGGTCGGGTCTGTATAATGAGACGACCAGGACAAACACATGAAGTATTTATTAGTGGTTAGCAGCCATTTCCACGCAATGTCCAGCCTGTCACGACATTATTTACTACATCAAAGAGTGTCTGACACGTGTAGGTATAGGCTGTTGATGAGTAACTGCCTCCGCCCCAGCCCCAGCCCCATCCTGGTCCGCCCCAGCCCCAGCCGCCCCATCCTGGTCCGCCATATCCCATGCCACCATATCCCATGCCGCCTATACTGTTATAGTCGGTCTGCTGGTCAATATAGGCATAAAAAGTATGACCATCGACCTGGAATTCGCGCGTGGGGACACCAAGTACCTGAACAATCTCGACAGGGCTTTTCCCGATCAGAGAGTTATATACATGGCGTTGTTTAGCAGAGGGCACCTGGCATGCCGCCAGAGGGAGGATGCTTGCCAGGAGAAGACATTTTTTATAGGACATCGCCATATTCCTAACAGGGAAACCACCTCACTGCCTGTGGAACAGGCAGGGGTATGAGATACTGACAGATTCTTTGATTTACAGTGTCATGCGCCCAGCCACAAGACATCCTTTATACGCTGCGTGCCACAGGCCAGCATAATCAGCCGGTCAAACCCAAGGGCAATACCCGAACAGGGGGGCATGTGGGGCAGGGCAGCCAGTAGTTTTTCATCAGATGGCCAGTCAGCGCGCTCAGGGTAGTGCCTGCGTCTCATGCTCCGGTCAGCTTCAAAGCGCACGCGCTGCTCAACCGGGTCGGTTAGTTCCTCAAAAGCATTCGCAAGTTCGAGGCCAGCAGCATAAAGCTCAAATCGCAGCGCCGTAGCCGGATTCGCAGGGTCACGACGTGCAAGAGCTGCCTGGCTGGCGGGCCAGTGCGTTAAAAACGTTGGCTGCGTGCGCCCGATAACGGGCTCAATACGTTCGAGCAAAAGGCGAAAAAACAGATCTTCCCATGTTTCATTCTCTCGCAGTGAGCAGTCTGCGGCGTCAGCAAGCTTTTGGGCGTTCCCTTCGGTTGGCAGCAGGTCGATATTTGCGTGACGCTGAAAAGCTTCCGCCATTGTCAGACGTTCAAACGGACGTGTCAGGTCTAGTGTTATGTCCGGGCCGTCAAATTTCGGACAGGTCAGAGCAGGAGGCAGCACTGCCTTGAGAAGGGCTTCGGTTTCATCCATCAGACCATCGAGGTTCAGGTGAGGATGATACCATTCAAGCATTGTAAATTCTGGCAGATGCAGGTTGCTTTGCTCGCCATTCCGCCATACACGGGCAAACTGAAAAACAGGCAGACCAGTTGCGGCAACGATGCGCTTCATCGCAAATTCCGGGCTGGTGTGCAAAAACAGCGTCTCACGGGTACCCTGCGGTGTTTCCCGCATGGTCTCAAATGGGTAGAGATGCACTTCCTCTCCGGGCACGGTAACGGCACAGGGGGTTTCAACCTCAAGATGTCCACGGCTTTCGAGAAATGCCCTGATTCCCCGTTTTATCAGGTCGCGGCGATAGAGAAAGGGCAGGCGATCGCGGATGCGGTCAGGGTCAGAATCAGGAGTGAGGGGCTGTGGCTGGGCGTGCATGAGGAGAGAATCAGACATGGTAAGAGGAGGACAGTGATATGGCAGAGAACGATAAAGCGGGTGTTCTACCGCGTAAGCTGCTCCGTACGCCACAGGATCTGATTATTGCAGGCTTAGCACCTGCTGAACAGCGTGACGCGCTGGAGGCTGTGGCCCGGCAATATGCGACAGCGGTGCCGCCGGCATTTCAGGCATTAATAGAAACGCCGGATGACCCGATTGGTCTCCAGGTTATTCCTTCTCCTGAAGAGCTGCTGATAACACCTGAGGAGCGCTCTGACCCCATTGGTGATGAGGCACTTTCACCTGTGCCGGGCATTGTACATCGTTATCCTGACCGGGCGTTGCTGAAACCGCTCCTTGTATGTCCGCTTTATTGCCGCTTTTGTTTCAGACGTGAGCATGTCGGTCCCGATGGTGGTGTGCTTGATGAAGCAGCACTTGATGTCGCATTGAACTGGCTGAGTGAGCACACGCAGATTCAGGAGGTTATTCTGACGGGGGGAGACCCTCTGATGCTTTCGCCCCGCCGGCTTGAGAAGATTATGCAGGCTCTTTCAGCTATGCCTCATGTTACGACGATTCGTCTGCATACGCGTGTGCCGGTTGCGGCCCCTGAGCGAATGACACCGGCTATGCTTGATGCGCTGGAATCTGATAAAGCTGTCTGGGTAGCGGTGCACATTAATCATGTACGTGAGATGACCCCCGCCGCGCAGGATGTTCTCAAACGTCTGGTCAGACAGGGTATTCCGCTGCTCGGGCAGTCTGTTTTGCTACGTGGTGTGAACGACAGCACAGAAGCACTTGAAGCTTTGTTTCGTGCTATGGTTGCTGTGCGTATGCGCCCTTATTATTTGCATCAGCTGGATCAGGCCCCGGGTACGGCGCGTTTTCATGTGCCGGTTGAAGAGGGACAGCGTCTTCTGGCTGGTTTGCGGGGGCGTGTTACAGGCCTGGCATGGCCTGTTTATGTACTCGATATTCCTGGTGGCTACGGTAAAATTCCGCTTGGCCCAGGTTATGTTGATGGCCCGCTTGAGGTGCGTGATCCCTTTGGGCAGAGCCATCATCTCGACCGGCTTTAGGAGCTGAACGGTTGTATTAATCAGTGCCGTAGCGGGGGTTTCTGGGGCCGTAGAGAAGACCATCAGGGGGGCCGGCAGAGAGCAGGCGAGCATCTGTCACACGGGCGACTGAAAAGCTCTCGTCACTCAGAGAGCCAATGGTTTGTTTAATCAGTGCACCCACGATACCGTTCATCTGAAAGCCACCTGCATCCTGATCAGTGGCGCTGGCAGAGCCACTCCATAAAATACTGCCGTCTTTCAGGTCGACCAGCCTGGCTGAAACCGTGACAATCGTATTACTGCTCAGAATATTGTAAGACGTGCCGTAAGAGGTGACTGTGCTGTAGAGCGCGGCATCGGCACCGAAAATAGCACGTAATTTTGCAGCAGGCACCTGCATAATGTCGTCTGGTGCATCCAGTCCGTTATGGCGGAATGTCTCCATTTCTACAGCTACCGGCACGACGTAGTAACCATCTTCCGCAATTGGCATCGTCATTTGAGACATGACACCTGCCGTAGCCTTGATATCGTTTGTGTGGTTGACCGGCGGCATAACCAGAACAGAACGGGGCCTGGCGTTACGAAATGCTGTATAGTCAGGCGGAGACTTGCTGGCGCAGGCAACCAGAGTAAGTGTGGCAGACAGGCTGGCGCATAGTCGCAGGGCGCGTGAGAATGTCATGAAGATGCCTTTTGTGTCGGCCGGCCAAGATTTTTTAGCAGGAAGTCCATGTAGGTCGTGGATTCAGGAAACTGCATTTTTTCTTTATTCAGCTCCTGTTGTGCCTGGTCAGTTTTACTATCCGCAGCGTAGAGCATACCCAGATGCGCATGAAACCCGGGTGGCAGAGCCAGGTTTTTTGCCGTTGCTTTCTGCTCGTCTTTTTCCAGATCGAGAATCTGCTTTGTCGGGTCGGTTGTGCCCTGCATATAAACATATTGCCGGGTCTGAAAATTCTGCCAGCTATACAGGGGCGGTGTGCTCTTGCCACAGCCTGCCAGCCCCGACAGCAGCAGCAGGCTGGTCAGTGTTTTTTTTGATAGTATCATGTAGTGTCAGAGCCCGTTGCTGAAAATTATCGCATCTGTCCGGCATCGACCTGCTGCGCCAGGTGGTTCACCGCATCCTGAATTGCCAGGTCAAGCACCTTGCCGTTGAGCGTTGAGTCATAACCAGCCGTGGTGCCAAAGCCAATGATATCGCGGTTTGTCAGTTTATATTCAGCGGCTCCTTCACTGGTGGCCACAACCTGTGAAGTCAGAGGGTTAACAATCTGTATACTGACTTTGGCATATGCGATCTGATGGCGGCCATGACCAAGAATGCCAAACAGCTCCATATCGCCGGTTTCTTTACGGCCAAAGGCGGTAACATCACCTGTAATCAGATAGTTTGCGCCTTTAATTGATTGCTGTTCTTTTAAAAAGCCCGCTTCAAGCTTGCCTTCTGTCAGGTTGTCGCGGTCCATCACATTAAAGCGCCCGCTTTGCTGCAAACGTGTCAGAAGGATGGTGCGGGCCTGGTTGCCAAGACGGTCAATGCCATCAGAGAAAATACCGTTCATATAGTTTGAACGATTGGCAAATTTACCAGCAGCGATATTAACGCGTGGTCCGTTATAGGGGGTCTGGGCGCTTGCAACGACAGGCACCGGGACTGTGTGCGATGATTCGGTTGCACATCCCGATAACAGTAAACCAGCCAGCATGAAGCTGCTTACACACCGTATTGAACGCAAGGCTTTTACTCCGGGGATAAACATTACATTTTTGTTTATGTACATGATTTTAAATTAATCCAGAATGTAATTTGGTCCTGTTTCTTAAAGAGTTCTCTGATCTGCTCTTCCGTAAAACGACAACGTCTTATCTGTTCGTGCCCGTCGCGATCGGAGACTATTTTTAAACGGCTACATTACCGGGGGAGGGGGTACATTAGTATTTGTCTGCCAGTTTTCGTCGGCTGGAACAGTGTGACAACTCTTCCAGCCTGAAAATTATCTCCATGAGAGGTCAATTTAAGCCTGCAGACTTAAAGATGACAGCATCTCCTTTGATTTGCTTATTGCCTGTACATTTCCCTGGGAGCTATTAAATTCATTTTTTTTTCTTCATGTCGTTCTATTTCATCAAAGAATAATTTTATTTTTTCTTCTTTTATTGAGAAATAGTAGTTATTATTTGAATCAACGCTGGTTTCATCGTGATAGCACAGAAAGTTCTTATCGTTATAAATTCTTCCAAGGTTAACCTGAACTTCCGTTAATGGATTTAAGGTACCGATGGTCATGCCATAAGAGTTAAAAACAGATGCATGCTGCGCTGATCCATGTTCACCTACCTGACATGAGGTATTCGCCATAAGATCGATTTGTTCTTGTATAGGAAGTGTTTCAGGGCGTACAATCGAGAAGCCTCTTGATGTGGCCATTTCTTCAAAAAAGTCTTGTTGTACAAAAATCCTTTGATTGTTTTTATTTTTTTCCCAGGATTTTCTTGATAGACAAATACGTTTGAATGGTCTGTCAGAAATCATATTTCTGGGAATGTTATCATAAAACTCTTTTATGAAGCCATGAAATTTATAGTGTCGGCTTGGAAAAGACGAAAGAATAACATTGTTTAAATGAAAAATATCATTTTCATGGTCAAAAAAGATTAAGCTTTCTTCTTTTATTCCCAAAAGATAATTTAACAGATCTATGGCCCATTTAGGGGTCTTTTTTGGTATTATAAATTTTTTATTATAAAAATCATCTCCAATATGTTTTTTTATGGCGCCTAAGCGTGGAAGGTCGTCAACCAGATAATGACCATAACATCCATAACCTGCACTAAATGCAATTATGACTTCGTCATCTATAACACGTGTTATGTTATCTTTTTCCGGCTTTTTCCAAAATCCATTTTTATATTCGTCTTCAGCGACAAAAGATAAATATGTTTCGAAATTAATTAACCGGCCGTTTGACCATATACAGGCATGGCCAGATAAAGCTATATTTTTCATTCTGACAACATCTATAGATGATATAGCATATGAATGTTGAGACTGGCCGGATATAACGGGATTGGCGTCGTTTCCAATGACAGATATGTTATCATTTCTATTAGATATATAATTATCAGAAACTATTGTGTTTTCATAAAATATAGAATCATTTTTTACCCAGCTTTCTTTACTTAATGATTTAAAGCTAATGGCTGATGATTGATTGTCGTTCGATAGCTCTTCTTCGGAAATTCCATCGTGTACATAAGATTTAAATAAATCTTCAGGTAAGAAATTTATATTATTTTTTTCGAAAAAATCTATATTAAGTACGTAAAAATCCAGTATAAAATCATTGAAAGCATTTCGGCTTGAAAATCTGTTATAATCAAAATTACTACCCATATGATCTAATTTTTCAATGAGATCATATAAATATTCTTTAAATAGTTTGTTGTTTGATTTTGAAAATAAAAATCTTTTATTAAATCCATAACCATCAAATGTTATCGAAATATCGCTTGATTTTATAATATTACTAATATTTGACACACATATTGAACAAACATCTGAAGATACTCCGCCTTCTTTATATAAAGACGCTACAAGAAAAAAGTCAGACTTCGCTTGCGCTACCGCAATTGAATTATATACTTCTTTCATTTTATGGCTAAATTCATTTTTTAAATAATCAGATGACATTTGATCATCGTAGCATTTATATATAAAGTTCTTATTTTTATTATAAAATCCAATATTTACAATTGAATTATATTCGTATTTATTTTTATCAGGACGGCATTGTCTGATTATGTTGTTATAAGAACCGTCATTAAAATCAGAATAAAATAAATTTTTATTTTTTTCGTTTTTTATGGAGTATTTTTGACTTAAAAAGTCAAATAAACCCATCCATAAAAAATCAACTTTTCTTTTAAACACATAATAAAATGCATTTATTAAACCGGATTCTTTATTTTCACTTATTAATTTATTCATATATTCTTCACTTATATCAATTGAAGAATTATTTCTTATAAAATTATCTAGAGCATTTTTGCCGCTTTCATCTAGATATTTACATAGATTTATGTATTCTTTTTCAATGAATTTTTTTTTCCAATTTATAATTTGTAGTTCATTAAACAACATTTAAACATCCTGAGGAAAATTTATAAAGGTTCTTATATTCTAATTCGAAGTGAGAAATTTGCAATAAAACAAGAGAGTGAAGGATACTGTCAAATAGAGAGACCGAAGAGCCTGTGGTCATGTCACATTAAGTGAGGAACGAAAGTCTGTTCAATAAGTTATAAGCAACGTCGTTCTTCAGGTGAAGTGATCGCTCATGCGGTCTGTTTGTATTGTCAATTTTCACTAAGCTACGGCCTTGTCATATTATATAAAACGATCCGTCGGTGGTGCTATGAATTCGGTTTGTCTTATGCTGCCAGATAGAGCTAAAAACCGCCAATTGAAGTTCCTGAATCCTGTTTTTGAGGACCAGTTGAAATAGTATCGTCACTTTTCCAGCCTGAAAATTAGCCGGATTATCATCAGATGTAACTCTTCAGATTTAAAAAGACAGTACCCCCAGCAATTTTCTTAACGACACAAACTTAACATGATGGCATCGTATTAACCTGACGGCATCCTCTGAGAAAATCTACATTTTTAGTTTTTAAGCAAACAGGTAATACGAGTCAGGAAATGATGATAAATAGTAAATTGAAAAAATAAGTGTTTATATATCAATGAATGGTTTTTCCTGGGCTAAAGAAAATTCAAGTGTGGAATATAGTAAAAGTCTATCAATTGAAAATTCCATAATGTTTAAAAAATACAAAGAGGTAAATGGTAATTATTATTTTTATACAGTAAATTATCTTATTAATAATTTACCTTAAAAAATATTTGATTTGTATATTCAGGGGTATGAAACTATTGTATTTGGCGCTTATCCCGTATTTATTAAAGGTGAAAATGCAAAAGACATAGTGTTTACTCAGCATTAGTCTTTAAGCATTTGGAGTGGCCCATATGGCTCTTTTGGTGCCGGGTGCTCGTTATGTGTTTTTACGTCTGGAGGGAGTGCTAATGGAGGAGATGGACAAGCCGCTCTCTCGGGCCTTGACCCACGTCTTGGAGCGTTCTCTATCGCTAATGGTGATAATGCTATTGCGGCGTTTTACATTGGCCAGACTAACAATTTAACCCGGATGGTTTTGCGTGTAAAAGCGTTTGATGCTCAGGGCGCAATGCTTGAGGAACCTTTAACATTTGAACAAATTAAAGAACTACATCATGGTATGTATATAAATACAAATATAATTTCTCCCGATATAAATTTAAAAAATAATTATGGTGGTTTTAATAGTAATAATTATACAGAAATTATTAGTTGATGGAAGAATAACAGAGTTAATGTTTATGGATGGCCAATTCTCGGTTCAGTAGTGATAAAAAATAGAAAATATAATAAAAAATCAATAGTGCCAGATACACAATTAAAAAACGGAAAATGGAGTAATTTTGATCAATTTTCTTCTTATACATCACCGGATTTATATAGATAATGCTTCAACCTGGCGTAGTGATGATGGGTTCATTGCCAAAGACTAGCATTACAGCTCTATTTTGTGGTGGCTTCTGAAACTACAGGAGCCCGTGCTCAGGGCTTCATAAAAGATGGAGCGCTCTCTGAAGAGATACTGGAGTTGTGGGTATCTGAGGCTTCGGGCGGAGGAAGGTGTCAGTTGATAAAATAAATCAGCTGCACAGTCCTTCTCAGAAAATCATTCCTTAAAAAATGAAGAGCCCGATAGTGACGGAAATGATGAGCTGAGTTCTGTTGTGTAGCAGATGGAGGGTTCGAAGAACCGTTGGTTGATGCGCTTGGTTCGTGATTTCAGGCTTTTGGCGATT